>SDNN01000280.1 GCA_004524425.1 Promethearchaeota archaeon | reverse complement strand
CTTTAAGTAAATTTAGCAAATGTTCACTTGGAGGCAAATTCATACTCATGGATGATAAATGAAGCATTAGTTGCTCGTAAATAACTTTTTTGATCATCAAATTTCATACCTATTATTCAATGGTGATTCTATTACCTGTAATATCTCTCTTATATTTACCAAAATCATGAATCTCTCTTAAAATTTCAGAATTAAAAACCGGACCATCTTTACATACTAGTAATCCTAATGGATCTAAAGTGCATAAACCACATAATCCGCATCCACATCTCATCATTCTTTCTAGACTAGCTTGCATTCTCACACGTGATAATTCACAGATCTGAAAAATCTCGTGCATCATCTTTTCTGGTCCACAAGTGTATACCTCAGATTTTGATAATTCTCTATTCGAGAACTTTTTTATCACGTTCTTAAAGGTTTTTGAAGCAGTACCTTCTAACCCATAACTTCCGTCATCCGTACAATAAAAAATCTCCGTGAATTCATCATCTAGAGTATCAAAATCACCCGTAAAAATTATGTCGGTACCAATTTTAGCACCTTCTATTATCAATACCCGTAAATTTTGTTCACATAATTCGCGAACGAGACATTTTAATGGTGCCATACCTATCCCTCCTCCAATAATGAAAATATTTTCAATATTATTATCGGGAAGTTTAAAACCATTACCTAAAGGCCCTCTTATGCCAATATAATCACCAATATTTAGATGATTTAGAGCTGCTGTACATTCACCCACAGTCTTAACAGTTATACTCCAGGTACCTAGATCATCATAACCAGATAATGACATTGGAATTTCATCTACTCCCGGAACCCAAACCATGACAAATTGTCCTGATTTAGGTGGGATATAATTTCTTGGATCTACTTCTTTCATGTTAAAATAGATTGTACGGATGCCATCACATTCATCTATTATTTTTTGAATTTTTACTGTTTTTATCATATTTTCAGTCATAATCCGGTTCCTCTTGAGTTTTAAATTCGTGAGATAATCCAATTATTTCTGATATTGAAGTATATTGATTATTCTTTAGATATTCATGGAGACCATTAATAATTTCAGGTATTAACTCCATCCCTTTATAAAAAGCAGTTCCAATTTGCACAGCTGATGCCCCAGCAAGGAAAAATTCCACTACATCCTTCCATGTATTTACTCCACCACATCCAATTATGGGGATTTTAAGTCTTTCATAAAGATCATACACTTTTTTTATAGCAATGGGATGAATTGCCTTTCCTGACAATCCTCCGCTCCCATGAGATAGCACGGGTCTCTTTGTATTAATATCTATTAGCATGGCGCTTAAAGTATTAATTGCAACTACAGCATCTGCACCGCCATTCTCAGCTGCGAGACCTATTTCACATATATCTGTGACATTAGGATTCAACTTGACAAATAAGGGTATTGAGATTTTTTTTTTTACTGCAGAGACTAAAGTGCGTGTTAACTCTTTATCGATGCCTATGGAAGATACTTTTGCATGAGGACATGAAATATTAATTTCAATAGCGTCTGCCCCTGCTTTTTCCGCCTTGAGTGCAATATCAATAAACGTTTCATTTTCATCACCGAATATGCTTACAATCAGAAGAATATCATGGTTTTTTATCTCTCTTATTTCTTTTATAAAATTATCAATACCAGGATTGCCTAACCCCACACTATTGATAAAAGTCCCCGGAAACACTTCAACGATCGAAGGATTTTTGTATCCTTTCCTTGAGATGGGACCTATGGATTTGGAAGTGACTGCACCTAACCCCTTATCCACTAGTCTTTTCATGGAAGAAAAAGAAACTCCTAAAATACCAGAGGCAAGTATTAACGGAGTTTTAAGTTTTAAACCTGAAATTTCAGATTCTAGCATTTTTTAAAAGAAAATAATGCTTATTATCTTATAACAATTTTTATTGAAGTAAATTTAAGTGCTTAAATATTTAATGGTCTTGGGAAAATGAAATGCTATATTATTGATACATTGGTAGGTGTTTTTTCAGTTGATGAATCTGGTAATCTCTTAGGATTTATTGATTTTAATGGTGATGATCATGAAATAATAGAATTTTATGAAGGTTTAGATTCAGACATACTAAAAGAAGGATATGAAAAATTCTTATTAGATTTGCAGAATTCGGGATTCGACGAATATGTATTTGACAACAAGAAATTACAATCTTTAACTTCTCAAGAATTAGGTTATGACACAAGTTTAAAAGAAGAATCGTTAGAATGTAAAAATTTTAGGATGAATTTAAAGGATCAATTGAAAAAAGTCGGAATATCATTTACAGAGGAAGAAATTTCAAGGAAATACAAAAAAATCAATGAAGAATTGATAAAAAACAAAATAAGTCAGGCAAGTCAACAAACAGACCTTATAATAATTCAAATCATTGAGACTCTCGATGTTATAAAAAAATCAATAAGTCTCTTTTCAAACCGATTGAGGGAATGGTATGGATTGCATTTTCCAGAATTAACAGATAAAATCATTGAAGACAACATTAAATTAGCCGAAATTGTTGTAAAATTAGGAAACCGATCCCGTTTCACCGCTGAAAATATTGAGAAACAGTTTGAATTCAATAAACAACTGATCGCCTACTTATTAAATAAGGCAAAAAATTCAATGGGAGCTGATATTGATCTAACAGTTTTACAAGATTACGCAAAACAAATAATTTCTTTAGATGTTTATAGAATCAATCTAGAAAATCATTTAGATAAGTTGATGGAAAGGTTTGCTCCTAACATCAATGCAATAGTGGGATCTCTAATTGGTGCTAAATTAATTGCAAAAGCTGGCAGTTTAAAAAAACTTGCATACATGCCAGCCTCAAGAATTCAGTTAATCGGAGCTGAAAAAGCTCTCTATCGATTTCTTAAAACTGGAGAAAAGAGACCAAAACACGGAATAATTTTTCAATGGCGTCAAATCCGAGGAAGCGCTTATTATCACAGAGGAAAGATTGCTCGATTAATTGCGGGAAAAATAGGAATTGCATCTAAACTGGATCATTTCGGTGGAGAGTACATGGGGGACATCTTAACAAAAGAAATTAATGAGAAAATAAAGGAAATAGAACTTAAACATTCAATGCCATCAAAAAAGAAAGGACCTGAAAAAACTAAATATAAGAAAAAAAGAAAAAAAAAGAAGAG
>SDNN01000065.1 GCA_004524425.1 Promethearchaeota archaeon | reverse complement strand
TTAATTGGGATAGGATGGTTGATCTTTGCGTTTTGGAATGCGCTAAATGATCCCTTATTTGGTTACTACGAAGATAGGACCAAGTCCGATTTAGGACGGCGGATTCCTTACATACGATATGGCGCTCCCGTCTTCGGATTGTTATTTATCTTATGTTGGATTCCTTTGGTTGATATTAGTAATGAACTTGCTCTCTTTGCCTATTTTCTATTTATCCTGTTCGCATTCGATACGATATTTACTATTGTCGTGTTAATTACTTACATATTACCTGCCGAAATGGCACTCACCTCTAAGGAAAGGGCATCTTTAATGGTTTATGCAACAATAATAGGGGCATTGGGTTATGTGGTGACTTATGCCGTTCCGGTTTTTCTGCTTACAGGAGAGGAATCAAGAGGTCTTGATCCTACTTTCATAGGGACAATGATTTTCATTGGCATAGCTTGTAGTCTAGTTCTATTTATTTCCAGCTATTATCTAAAGGAATACAAGTTTGCACAAATAGAGGAGCCTTTACCAATAGGAGAGGCTCTGAAACAGTCTTTTAAAAATAAGCCCTTCTTAACGTTTGAGCTGAGCGCATTTTGCGGAACCATTGCCTCAACCATCCTTACTACTGCTATATTCTATTATGTTGCTTTTATTCTAAACTTGGAGGGATTCATGACCATAGTACCTGTAGTAATAGTAATTGGCATGATTTTCATATTTGCATACTTTGTTGGAATATTAGTAAATAAAAAGGGATTAAAGAAAGTCTTGATAACAGGCCAGATTTTAGGTGGTATAGGTTTCCTTTTGATGCTCGCTTTAGGGTGGAATTTGATCACAGCTATTCCATGCCTGATTATATTAGGAATTAGTGTTTCAATAAACCAAGTTTTGGCACCCTTACTTTTAGCAGATACCATAGATTACGATGAACTTCGCATAAACAAGCGTCGAGAAACTACCTATACGGGTATCGAAGCGTTAATAAATAAACCAGCGATTTCAATAGCCAATTGGCTATTTCTTATTACTATTTCTGCTTCCGGATTTCGAGAAGGGGTAACCACCCAGTCTGATTCAGCTCTCTTGGGTATCATGATCGGGTTTACTATCATTCCTGCGATATTTGCATTTCTTGGTGCGTTAATCATGAGATTCTATTCATTAGACGGGCCAGAATGGGCTAAAAAAAAAGAAAAGTTACAAGAATTACATGAACAAAAAGAGAAGGACTACATCGAATATTTGAAGCAACAAGGTAAAATTTAATTTCTAAAAAATTTACATAAGTATTAAACCTAATAAAAATAAATTTTTTTGTAATTTTTTAATGATCTAAGCCAGATTTATCTTTTTTTTTGACGGGAGGGTGGTCTAGTTTGGTATGATACTCGGTTCGGATCCGAGTGGTTGAGGGTTCAAATCCCTCCTCTCCCATCTTACATTATTTCCATTTATCATTGATTTAAAAAAGGTTATTCTTTCATTTCTTGCCAAAACAAAATGATATTTGCGGTGATAAGAATAATGAGTATTACTATGGTGGTAGAAATACTCCGAACATATGTTGGTGAAGACGTAACTGAAAATACCCATATTATATCCAAAACAGCAACCATCATCAACCATAATATAACCAATTCCATGATAGGTTTTACTGCTTCCCATTCACCCCTTTTTAGTGCCAATATCCCGCATATTCCTAAGATGAATATGGTTCCTCCAAAAAGCCTCCACATGTGTAGGTCGAATGCGGGAGCATCATTCATCCTATAATATACCTCTGGAATCAAAAGATATAATATTCCATAATATAATGCCACAATAATATCAATTATCAAGACAACCTTCAATTTTTTTGATATTTCAGCCATTTATTTTATCATCTCTATTTTATTCTGGTTTCTTTTCACTTATTTCAATTTTAAATTTAATGCTTAAGATGAACTTTATTAGTTGATATATTATGAGTACTAAAGATTTATAAATAACTTTTTTTAGCTTTTTCAAACAAACAACTAAAATTCTATAACTTCAACTAAAGTTAATTTTACCTACATTCTTGTTAATTTAACTTTTTAGATATAAAAAAATAAGAAAAAAATAAAATAAATAAAAACAATGTAATTGACCTTTTTATTTAACCTTTTATCTCTCTTCCCTTTTCCAACTTACCCAGATCTTTCTCTTGTAATTCTCTTCTTTGAACCTTACCTGTCATTGACACGGGCATTTTTCTTACAAATTCTATGAATTTTGGTGACTTCCATTTTGCCATGTTCTGCAAGCACCATTCTTTCAATTGATCGCTAGTAATGTCTTGTCCTTCCTTGAAACCTTTCTTTAAAGTGACCCAAGCCTTAACGGCTTCTCCCGTCATTTCATCTGGCAAAGCAGCAACAGCAACTTCATCTACCATCTCATGATGTCCCATTAATTCTTCTACTTCTTTCGGAAATACGCTGTGACCTGACACTTTAATCAAGGATTTCTTACGATCTCGAATTTCTACATACCCATTCTCATCCATGAATCCGATGTCTCCCGTTAAAAGCCATCTTTTTCCTCCCCACATCTTCAAGTTATCTTCTTGCTCATCCTGCTGGCCTAAATACCCTAACATCACCTGAGGTCCGCATGTACATATCTCTCCAGTATGTTCTATTCCAAAATTACCTTTCTCTTTTGTTCCATCGCATATTGGCCCTGTTTCAAAATTATTTTGATCGAAAATCGCCCAATCTGTTCCAGGTAACGGTAACCCTAATTTTCCATCTTTGGTTGGCCCCCAGAAAGGATTTACACTCACTACTGGTGAAGTTTCGGTTAATCCATACCCAACTCTGATTGGACAAAAGATCTCTTCAAATGGGATGCGAACATAATCATGGAGTGGTCCTGCACCTTGGGTTGCATATTTTAATTTCTTCCAAAAGTCATATTTCTTCTTGAATTCCTCAACCCCCATTCCTTCAGCAAAATCAGTTAACCTCTTGAATAACATCTCAACTCCAGTATACATTATTCCTTCTGGAGCTTCAATTTTATTGATTGTTTCACATAACACATCGTCAGAGGGAGGTCTTGGGAATAAAAGCATTTGCATGCCAAGACACAATGCTCCATTCATCACGCACGTCATTCCAAAGCTGTGGAAAAATGGTATACTACCAATCGTAATCATTCCCGTCTTTAAGTTCGTCCAGGGTTTTATCATATAGATATTTGAGACTAAATTGGCGTGGCTCAGCATCGCAACTTTAGGAAGTCCCGTCGTACCACCTGTCATGAGGAAGACAGCTGGATCCTTCCATGGATCGATTTCAACAGTAATTTCTTTTGATTCAGTAGATTCAATAATATTTTTCATTCGATATACTTTATATTGATCCGCTTCATCAGGAACTTTATCTTGAAAACTTGGAATATTATCTCTTAATGCTTGAAATGCATCCCCGGTTACAGTAACAAAATCTAAAAGATTGGTTGAAACGACGGTCTTTACTTTAGTCTTTGGAAGGACAGAATTAGGACCGGCTATATACAATGCATCCATCATTACAAAGACTTTAGCGTCAGTCATAGTAAGGGAATGTAACAATTCCATAGGTCTATAGGTAGGATTAATACCTTGGGCGATAGCTCCTATATATTGACAGCCCATATATGCTACAACGAAATTAATTGAATTAGGAAGATCTATTGCTACAACATCGCCTTTTCTTATCCCACACGTATCGTATAGAAAAGTTCCGAATCTTTTCGCATATTCTGCTAAGGTCTTAAATTTAACTCTTTCCATATATGTGCCTAACACAGAGATACAGATATCTCTCTCCCACAAATCAAATTCATTTGCAGAATTAATGTAATTTTCCCACATCGGGGTGATTTTTATTCCTTCGACGTCTTTCAGTTGCTTTGGTACTCCTTCTGGCCAATGTCCTTCAGTAAACCATACTTTATTCTCATCTACGATAAAATCATCTAAACTAGTCATAAATTTTCACGTTTTTTATAATTAAATTGTTATCTTGTTGTAATTATAATTCAACAAAATCATTTAATAATTTAATTCTTTAACTACTTAATTTTGAATTTAGTGTCATTGAATTATATTTACACTGTAAATCCATTGTTCTTGATCACATCTCTGTACCATAAAGCACTTTTTTTCCATGTCCTTTCTTGAGTTTCATAATTAACACGAATGAGACCAAAGCGTTTAGAGTATCCTTCCATCCATTCAAAGTTGTCCATTAATGACCATACAAAATATCCTTTCAAGTTAACTCCATCATTAACGGCATCATGGGCTGCTTTAAGATATCTTTTCAAATAACTCACGCGATCGTCATCTTGTACAATATTATCAACGATTTGATCGTCTTTACAGGCCATTCCATTCTCCGTTATGTAAATAGGGATATGTTCATAATCCTTATCTACCCTGATTAAAAGATCATAAAAACCCTCTGGACATATTTCCCATCCCATTTCTGATACTTCTACGCCCCTTTTTGGCTTTTTCGGTAAAAGTAATCTTGCAATGTTATCAAGATCTTTCTCTTTCCGAATTCCTATCCTTTCACAAGAGTAATTATTAATACCCAAGAAATCAACTGGATTGTTTTCTAGTACTTTTAAGTCATCTTCAGGTATGGGGGGCATTTTTAAATCTCTTTCGAATCTTGATAAAACATCAAGTGGATATTGCGCTTTAAATATTGGATCTAAAAACCATCTATTTATCAAACCATCTTTTAGAATGGCTGCTTTTTTATCCAACGAACTATCGCTAGAAGGATACACGTGAGAGAGATTCAATGTTATTCCAATTTGACCGTCTGAATGATCTGAATTTCTATATGCTTCTACCGCTTTTGCATGAGCTAAATTCACCTGATGTGTTGAATGAAATGCACTTGCCAAATCCTTTTTTCCATAAAGTCCCGATGCAGTAAAGGCCACAACAAATATAAAAGGTTCATTAAATGTAATCCAATTTTTTACGCGATCACCACATTCATTGAACATGAATTTTGCAAAATTCACAAAAGCGTCTACAGTCTCATAACTTTCCCATCCTCCAAGTTTATTTAATTCAATTGGTAAATCCCAATGATAAAGAGTAACGTAAGGTTCTATATCATTATCTATTAACTCATTTATCAAATTATTGTAAAATTGAACTCCTTTTTTATTGATTTTACCCTTTCCTTTCGGAAAAATGCGCGGCCATGATATAGAAAATCTATATGCATCAAGACCTATCTTCTTCATTATTTTTACATCTTCTTTATATCGATGATAATGATCACAAGCTACATCTCCGGTATCTCCATTCTTTATCATTCCTGTTCCATGACTTGCTCTGTCCCAAACACTCTCACCTTTTCCATCCTCACTCCAGGCACCCTCTATCTGATAGCTAGAAGTAGCAGCCCCCCAAACAAACTCTTTTGGGAATGATATTCTTGTCATGTGATATAGAAATATGGTAATTTCTAATAAATTTTGTTATTTTTATTCGGAAGAACTTATCGAATATCTTGAATGCTAAAATTTTATTAATTTTCCATGTTATTAAATTACTTGAAAGATGGGATTCAAAGATCAACTCAAGAATAAACTTAAAGAACATTTACCAGAAGATGAACTCTCCAAGCTCCCGGGAGGTTTTCAATCAATAGGAAAAGTCATGATTTTGAAATTGGATCCTAGTTTATTAAAACATAAAGAAATTATTGGAAATGCTTGCTTAGCTTTATATCCGCGTGTTAGATCAGTTTATCTCAACTCAGGTAAAATAAAAGGTAAATTCAGGAAACCAGAATCTATTAAATTGATCGTTGGAGAAAATAATCCATTGGTTATCCATACAGAACACGGGGTAAAGTACAAATTTGATATGACAAAAATAATGTTTAGTAAGGGAAACTTAAATGAAAGAAAATACTTGGCGACCTTAGTAAAAGATGGAGAGATAATCGTTGATATGTTTGCAGGAATTGGTTATTTTTCTTTACCCATCGCAAAACATTCAAGAGTAAAAAAAATCTATAGTATAGAATTAAACCCGATATCCTATAAATACCTAGTTGAAAACATAAAAATAAACAAATTTGATGATCTTATTGTTCCGATCTCTGGGGATTGTAAGGCAGAGGTTATTAAATTAAGCAAAAATGGAATTAAGGCGGATAGAGTCATAATGGGGGTATTTCCAGCACCAAGAGCCTATATTAAGGAAGCGCTCTCTCTAGTTAAAGAAGAAGGAACTACATTCCATTATGAAGGTGTCGTTGATAAGGACCATTACTTAGATTTGTTTGATGATTTTCAGGACATTGCAGAAAAAAATGGATATACTTGTGAATTAAAATCATATCGAGCCGTGAAAAGTTTTGGTCCTAATTTATACCATTACGTCTTGGATATTGAGACTCATGTCGCTTCATGAAATTATCTGAGTATAAAAATTTATATAGAGTTAGATAAATTTACTAGGGTAGTAAATCAAATAATATCGTGATTAGATTAGGATTTATATAGGAATTTAAATTAACTATAAAAAACTAATTTTAAATAAAAATGCTAGAAAAACCCACCATTGGACTCGATTATTCACATAATAACAAATTGACGTTAGAAGCGACAAGCTATAGTGATTTTACTAATTACTTATTTACCTCTGGATATAAATTAGGAAAGATCGAGGCAGGATTTGTATCAAAAAAAAAATTGGAAGTTTACGACATGATTATTCTCTCATCTCCTAAAAATGATCATTTATCTGAAAATGAGATAGAGGTTCTTGAGAACTATGTTAAAAATGGAGGGTGTTTACTAGTAATAAGCTCAATGGGAGGAGATTATACAAATAGAACAAATCTAAATGAATTGACGCAGAAATTTGGATTTGAATTTCAACCTGATGAAATACATGATTCAGTTAATTATGTATATCTTCAAAAAAGACCATTGATCACTGAAATAATTCCACACGTCATCAGCGATCAGATAAGAAAATTGGTCTTCTCTTCTGCCTGTTCTTTAAAAATCTTAGATTTCATTGAAGATGAACAAAATATTAGTATTGAAGTTATTGCGATTGGCGGATTGAATACTTGGCATAAAATATATGATGGTACGCGTTGGGTAGAAGAAGATTGTCCAAAAATTCCTTTAATTGTTTCAGTAGATTATTATGATGGTCGAGTCGTTGGATTTGGCAATTTGTCCTGTTTTTCTTCTCTTAGCCATGAATATGGTTTTTCAGCCTTTGATAATAATATTTTAATAGCAAATTTATTTAAATGGCTAGCAAGTGGAATGGTATCTTCAGGTAAGATGATAACTGTTAATTTAAATCTAAATTTATTTAATTGGGCAACTAAAATACTTAGAGATCAAGACTGGGAAAGTGCATCTGATATCATCAATGTGGCTTTAAAATATTTCAAGGATAACTATCAAGATATAATTGAAAATATAAAAGAAATCCAAGAAGAGAAACTCAAAAGGAAAAAAGAACACGAAATGAGTGAAAATGAAATTGCTGAAGAGGAAATTCTTAAAATGATTCCAGTTCGAAAGAAAGAAGATCTCATTGAAATAATGAGTGCCTTAGAAGAAATTACGGGGGAAAAATATGAGCTTTCAATTAATTTAGATGAAGAAGAAATATTTGAAATCGAAGTAGATGATGAGATATTAGAATACTCAGAACAAGATGTTGACCAATTTAATAAAGAAACATCAAAAAATGCTATTTGGCATGGGAAGGAAACTAAGGCTTTTATAGAATGGCTAAACCAAAAAAAATAACAAGGACTATTTTTCATAGATAAAAGAGTATTAGTTTAATTAATCCCTTTTTCTACAAGAAAATTTTTGAATAAAAAACATAAAAATAAAAAAGTTTAAGTCATATTAAAATAATGGATGAGATGTTCTCCAGTAACCTGGATTTTTGTCTTTTGGTGGGTGTACCCTCGTATACCTGATTTTGCCCTACTTTTCCTATAGTATTTATGACCTTTTATTAAGGTCTAACTGGAGGATAACTCTCATCTTTTCTTGAAAGCATTCAATGAAAAAAAAGGAAAAGCATTTTCTACAAAATAACTTGGTCGACACCTAAGATTATAAAAATAGAAATTTTATACTAGATTCTGAAAAATCACAAGCTAAAATCAATAAATAAAGCCATATTTCATATATTGAGTAAGAATTTAGAATTTTATAACATGTAAAATCATGAAGGATTTCTTATTTGTTTTAGGATCTAACTGGAGACTTTCAATAGCAGAACTAGATAATGTCTTAAAGTATTCCAAATTTAAAGGAAAGATCAAAGATTATTCCGCAAATGTTGCTATTGTAGAATTCGATAATTTGGATGAATCAAAGCATTACATCAATGAATTAATGGAATTGCAATTCATTTTAGGCGGAACGCAAAAGATAGCTAAGATCTTCAATTTTATAGACATTCAAACGGTGAATGATGCTTTTCCAATGATAATGGATAAGTATAAATATGCTAGAAATAAAAGAAAACAGATCCTGCAAGCATTGAATGATACTCTTGAAAAGATATTCCACAGAATAAAAAATGAAGATATCTTTTTTGCAGTCTCCATTTATCCTGATTTGTTCGATAATAAATATTACAAAAATGTTTTAGTCAAACATTTCCTACCTTTTCTTAACAAAAATATCATGGCGCTTCTCAAGAAAAAAGGAGCAAAAAAATCATTATATTTTGAATATCCGGAAAAAAATATAAAGTCTGGAAACCTTAATCCAATCTTTCCTCATCATTTAATCACTTATGGATTATTTAATAAAGATCGTGCTGAAATCATCTTCGGTTTCACCGAAGAAGGGGTGTATATCGCAAGAACGTTTACGGCAGATGATCCAAATTTTAAGAAGAAAATCGATGAACAAAGACCATCCAGAGAATTCAAAAGCTCAATATCTCCAAAACTTTCACTAATGATGTTAAATTTTTTGAATTTATTTACGAACCGAAATGAAAAAAAAATTTTGGATCCGTTTTTAGGTAATGGAACAATTGTCTTGTTCGCTCTTATTGAAGATTTTAGAATGTATGGCTCAGATATGGATCCTGAGAAAGTTAAAAATTCTATTAGAAATATTCATTGGTTGCTGGAAGAATTGGAAGAACCATTGCCTCCGTTATTGAGTGAAAACTTCAAGGTTTCTAAAGTGGAAAATTTAAGCACTTCTTTTGAAAATGATTTTTTTGATGGGATATGTACCGAACCGGATCTCGGCCCTTTTTATGTTAAGAAACCCTATTATAATGAGGTTATAGATTTATTCCAACAAGAACTTGAGCCATTGTATGAGTCCTTTTTTAAGGAAGCTTCTAAAATATTAAAACCAAAAGCTCGAATATGTATCATATCTCCGATCATTAATACAATCGATGGAGGCGATGTACAAATGGACATAAATAAATTCGCTGCCCAAAACAAGTTCACATTAATTCCAATTATAGATAAAAACCGAATAATCAATAAATCAAATGTTATACTTCAATTCAAGAAAAAACATGTAACGAATTTAATTGATGCTAAAAAAGGACAGATAATAAAAAGGAAAATTTACGTTTTCGAAAAAAATTAGGGCTGAAATCATGAAAGTTAAAGAAGTTTTAGACAGTATCGAAAGTTGCTTGGAAGGTGAAGCGCATTTAGATCAGCTAGCGAGCAACAAACAAGATCCTTTTAAGATATTAATATCAACCGTGTTATCTGCGAGAACTAGAGATACAAATACAAGAGAGGCGACCAAGACATTATTCGCAAAGTACAAAACGCCTGAAGAAATAGCAAATGCTAGTATGGAAGAACTCGAGAAACTCATCTATAAAGCAGGATTCTATAGAGTTAAAGCTTCTCGAATTAAAGACATTTCTCAGATCTTGTTAGACAAGCATGATGGACAAGTGCCAAGA
The DNA here is from genome assembly GCA_004524425.1 of Promethearchaeota archaeon. The sequence goes on along the minus strand of SDNN01000065.1, from coordinate 2,973 downwards.
GATTTTAATGAATTAAATAGCTTACCAGGGGTGGGGGCAAAAACGGCTAATTGTGTATTAGTATATGCTTTTAAGATTCCCGCAATTCCCGTAGATACGCACGTTCATCGGATTTCAAATAGATTAAAATTTGTAAAAACTACGAGTCCCAAGGAAACAGAAAAAAGATTAAAAGAAGCAGTCCCCAAAAATCAATGGCTTCGCATAAATCGATTATTGGTGAGGTTTGGACAACAAATATGCAAGCCCAATAAGCCAAAATGCGAAAAATGTCCTATTAATGATTCGTGTCCGAAGGATTTTTCCATGGAGATGGAACGAAAAAAAAAGAAGAATAAAGCTCAATCAAAAAAATAATCATCCCTTATTTTCTTTTTTTGAAGGAAAATATAACCAAAAATCAAACCTCCCGTCAATCCAAATAAATGGGCCCATATATTTATTCCAGGACTAAAGGAGGCGATAATAAAATATAATAAATAAATTAGCCCTACAATGATCAAGGTCTTCTCCCCATCAATTATAAATAAAATGAATGCCGCCCCAATTAATCCGAAAATTGCCCCAGATGCCCCCAGACTTATAGTTTCGGGGGGTAAGAGTAACAAGGAAAATAGATTGCCAATAAGACCTGATAAGAAATAGATAATAAGATATTGCCATTTATAATAATTTTTCTCGACCGCAGTCCCAAATATTAATAACGCAACCATATTGGAAAAAATGTGCATGATATTAGCATGGAGAAACATGGAGGTAATTAATCTATGATATTCTGAATCTATAATTATTTTCTCATTTATTTGAGCAAGCTGAAGAATATACTCAATAGGTAATATGATATTAAAAACAATGAAACTAAATATGTTGATAATTATTAAGGTTTGCGTGATTCTGGCTTGCTTGAAATTCTCAATGTCTAACACGTACATACTTATGTAATACAAAAAAAAATTATTAATATTACTAATCTTTTTATAATAGGAAAAAGATATAATAAGGTGTTTTTACTTTAATTTCTATATCAGTTTAACCCAAATAAACCAAAACGTGTAAAAAAATGAAAAAAAATTTAAACAAAATGGAAGACAGCAAAAGATTTGAATTGAAACTAGGTTTGTTATTTGATTTAATAAGAAAGGGTTATTTAAAAGATATAAGGTTGTTCAAAGCTTTCCTAGATTTAGATTTAGCAGAGTTCATACCAAGACGATACATGTTTCGGACAAGAATATATGATGATGCACCTAGTTTGTTTTATCTTGATAAAAATAATCGTGAAAATTTAAGAACCATTAGTGCACCCCACATGATTTCAATCATGCTTCAGGGTCTTGTTTTAAAAGAAAACGATGAGTTACTAATTTTAGGTGCAAAGAGCGGATACATCGCCGCTTTGGCTCAAAAATTATCTCCCAACGGTAAAATAGTAATTTTAGAGGCAAACTCCAAAATTGCAAAAATAACTGAAAAAAATTTAAAGAGATTAGATTACAAAAATATTGAAGTGATTGTTCAAAATCCATTAAATGGATTGCCAAATAAAAGTCCATGGCAAAAAATATTGGTGACTGGAGCTATCGAACAAAACAGAATTTATCCATTATTGAAACAATTAGATCCCGATTCTGGTGTTTTATTTGCCCCAATAGGGCAAGATTTTATCCAAACCTATACTCAGATATTGAGAATGAATAATGATTTTTACGGCAAGAGACAGCTTCAGGTGAGATTCACGCCTTTAATTACTGAAGTGGAACTGGATGAATTGGAATTAGTGGTAGATTTTGAAGAAATTGGACTATGTGATGAAGATGAACTATTAGATGAAGAGTCTAAAGGAATGGAACATTTAAAATGTAAAAATATCACTATTAAATATACATCAGATATTTTGGATAAAATCGAATTACAACCACTCTCGAATTTTGAAACATTGAGCATCACGCTTGAAGATCTTGGAATCGTGTTATTGGAAAACATTGATGAGATTGTAAGTGTTTTGAAAGATGAGGAAAGAAATCAACAATTCTCGAATGGATTGAATAATATTGAAACTGAAATTCGAATTTTAAAAAGATTTAAAAAAGATTTGAAAATCAATTTTAAAAATATTGAAGAAAAGATCAATCAGATTAGGACTTATCACGTTATTAGAAAGGAATTAGCACAAAAATCAAAATCAGATTCTAAAAACATGAAAGAGAAAATTGAGATAATTAACAAGCAAATAAATGAATTAGATGCTTTACAAGATCTAATAAAGAAAGAATTAAAAAGCGTGGGTTAACCTATTTAATAAAAAGCGCTCTATTATTTTGTTTCTCGATTTTAAAAAGAGTTAAGATTATTTTTGTTTTGAAAGAAATGCTAAAACAGCTTTCATGAAATCCGGCAAATCATCTGGCATTCTGGATGTTATTAAATTCATGTCTATCACTACAGGTTCATCCTTGTAGATTACTCCAGCATTTATCATATCATCTTTAATGGCAAAATAACTTGTTGCTTCGCGTCCTTTTACGACCTTTGCAGAGATTAAAACCCAGCCTCCATGACAGATAGCACCCACAAGTTTTCCTTTTTGATTCATTTTTGCTACAAATTCTAATATTTTTTTATTTCTTCTCAAGTGATCTGGATTGGTGGTACCACCAGGAACAATTACTCCATCATACTCATCAGGATCAACTTCATCTATTTTAAAATCAGGTCTGACGGGATATCCATTTTTTCCTTTTATTGGTTGTTTTTGAAGGCTAATAAGAATAGATTCGTGTCCAGCTTCCTTTAAGCGATAAAAGGGATACATCAATTCAGCATCCTCAAAACCATGTGTAGCTAACAAAGCGATTTTTTTTGTTGTCATGTAAACACCTCTATTTTAATTTTTTTTATTAATAATCTTATTTTTTACTTAATTCGGTTAAAACTCAGAATATTTTATTCTATATACAGAATTAACAATTTATT
>SDNN01000279.1 GCA_004524425.1 Promethearchaeota archaeon | reverse complement strand
CGAAAGAAGTGGAAATAGAAGCACTCAATAACTCTGATGAAAGAGTTACCATCATCGCAAAGAAGATTCTAAATAAAAAGAAGAGAAAAGTGAAGAAGGAAACTCTTGCATTCATTGGAAACCTGGGCAATAAGATGTTTCGGGAAAGAGTGAATTTTACTGATAAAAACTTTTATGCCGATGAGAATTGTGACTCCTGTGGAATTTGTAAGAAAGTATGTCCCGTGAACAATATTAAAATCGTTGCTGGAAAACCACGATGGCATAACCAATGCCAGCAATGTTTAGCCTGTCTCCATTTCTGTCCTCAGGAAGCCATTCAATACGGGAAAAACACCTTGGGCAGGAGAAGATATCACCACCCCGAAATTTCGTTCTTTGATATGATATATCAAAAAGAAAATCCTTGTTAATCTTCAAGAGTTAAAGAAAGGAAAAAAATTTCACCAGATTTATCGAAAATCCTAATATTTTGAGATATTAATGATCTCATCATAAGTTTTAAATAGAAATTTAGCACAATTATAAAGTATATAAATGGTAGGAACTGCCATTTATATTTGTGAGTTCTACACAAGAAATCATAATGTCGGAACAAATTTAACCACAAATTTAACTAAACTAGGTTGAATTACATGTCTGTTAAAAAACTCAACAAGATATATTTAGCAGGTGTAATAGCTCTCGTTTTCATTATTTCTGGATTAAATGTTGCAGCACAGTCAATTCCCTTGAACACTAAAGCTTCTCCTGAAAGCGAAACATTCTCCTCTGCAGAATTAGCTATCATTTATTCTCCTGATGGGAAGGGATACAAACAAGAAATAATCCCAGGCAAATATTTAATGCATCTGGAAGGATCACCTTACGAAATGGGCTATCAACAAGGATATTTAGGTCCCACAAGTGTTAGCCGACTGGCAAACGAAGATTGGTTTAAGCACGTGGTATTGAACCTGCTTGAGGCACCTGATTGGATCCTACTGATCGTTATGTCTGATATCATGGATTATGATCGGCTAAAAGGAGAGGTTGGTGATGTAGTTGATGATGCCACCTTAAGACAGTTATCTGCTAAGTGGTATGATAATTTAGACTCCTTATTGGACAAGTTATTTGCGCTTTGTAAGGTTTTAGTTGAGGTTAATTCTCAGTACGTACCCCAAGATTTTCTTGACGAAATTCAAGGGGTTGCTGATGGGTGTAGTGACGCGGGATACCCTATAAGTTATGAAGATGTATTACTCCTTAACATGGGCATGGATGCAATGCTCGCATTAGCTTATCCAGTGGTTGAACCTTTATTATTTTGGATTGATCTTTTTGGATTCCTCTCGTGTAGCGGGTTTGTGGCACAAGAAGATGCAACCACGTCAGGCCAAACAATTATGGGCCATCATTGGCAATTTACAGAGTACATTTTACATGAAGAGATGCTTGTAATGGAATTTGTGCCTAATAGCGGAAATAAAATCATTAGTACGTCTTGTCCTGGATTCGTAGGAGGAACTGCCTTCATGAATGATCAAGGAATTGCGATCAGTCAGGATATGGTACCTGCGCGTGATTGCGATCCCGCTCATTTCGGATTAGGCACCCTTCTTACAGCAAGATATGTTGCACAATTCACCAATCAACTGAGTGAAGCAATTAATTTTATAAAATACAATGAACGAGGTTGTCCGTGGATCTATACCATTGGAGATGGTAGGAATGGTGAAACGGGAGGTGTGATGCTTGAAACTTCAGAACACTATTGTAAAGAAAGAGACCTCGATTATAGACCGCCTTGGTATGCATTTTGGTATAAACAAATTGAGAAAAAAGATGATTTGGTCACTTGTACTAACCATTACCTCTACTATGATATGAACGGATGGGCAGATTCTACAGCCATAGATGATTCCAAGGATAGGTATGAATGGTTGACCAATGAAGCTTTAGATGTCTATGGTGATATTGATCTGGAAGTTGGAGCGGAATTGATTGATTATTTACACCCTCCCAGCTATGAATATTATGACGATCCAAATGGTCCCGTTGGAGCTTCAATAACCTGCTGGGATTTGACTAATTTAGAAGCTAAAGTCTTATATGGGCATTATAATGATCAATGGGTATACGTGTCATTATAAAATCCATTTTTTTTTATTTTATTTTCCTTATTCATTATATAGCTTTAATGATTACAATTAGAAAATAAGGAATTTTATAGAATTAGTAAATAATAAACTCAATAAGTAATAGTTCTAAACATGATCTTTTTATTCTTTGACTTTCAAACCTAATTTTATCAATAATTTTTCAAGATCCAGCTGATATCCAATCAATGGGCTCAATCTCACTCCTTTAGAATCCTTATTGAGTATTATGTAGCCAAGCTTTTGCAGTTCTCTTAAGTCTTCTTTGATGTTTTTTATATTTCTCATAATTTTTATTTCAGAAATCGTGGTTTCTCCTTTTGATTTTTTAAAACAGCTTGCTATAATACAAAAAAGAGTTGCCGCTAAGCTTGGTTTATTATCGAATGGATTAACTTTAACAAGATCTGAAATTTCAGAATCGTGTGAGAGGAACCAATGAGAATTCAAGGGATTGTATCGAACTTGAAGACCTAATGGTTCAATGTAATTTGATAAATTAGTTATTAATTCCTGAAAATAAATGTCCTTGTTTTTATTTGTAATGTTAAGTGTTTTTAGAATTTCTTCCTTAGTTGTTCCAATAACATGGATATTCGATTTATTGCTTAAGAGTTGCATTAATATGGATAACTCATTCACGTGTTTTTATCCCTCCCTACTAAAGATATAGTGTATTCGTTTCTTTAAAATACTTAATTTTTCCTAATTGAAGTAAATGTAGAATATATACAAAATTTTCATAGATTTCTTGTTGTTTAGTCTCATGTTCAAATACTTCCTCAAGAGGGCAAGGCAATTTGTCCCTTATATTATCAAAGTACTTCATCATTCTTTCAGTAAACTTACGCATTGGTATTTCAACCAGAAAATCTTCAGTGCTTTTTCTTTTTGTCAAATGCTTGATAATTTTAGGGGTAAATACTCTTGCGGCTAATTGTTGTCTGCTTGATTCTAAGTACTCAAAAGATAAAGAATCAATAGTAAATTCGTCTACCCAACATTCTTTAAGTAGGTTTGAGATATCAAGGTCAGAAGGATCTAATGCTAAGTAATGTGAAATAATTT
>SDNN01000278.1 GCA_004524425.1 Promethearchaeota archaeon | reverse complement strand
AAACCTAAGAAATGGAAGACTATAAATCTTAATAGAAGCGGAATCTTAGGAGATCCTTACCATGCCTCAAAAGAAAAAGGAGAATTTTGGTTTCATTCATTAATTGAAACAATAAATTCTCTAACTGAATTATTTATTAATTAAAGTCTATAAATAAAATTATTCAATTTACAATTCAAAAAGAAAGATTTACTCTTTAAATTAAAAGAACGCATCCATTTTCTTTATACCTTTAACCTCTTCAAAAGTTATGCCTAGCGCATCAAGTATCTGTTCTAAAGCGGATTTTAAAAGTTCTCTATATTTTTTAGTATCGATATCTTGAATTTTAGCATCCTCAATCACCTTTGCTCCCACATGATCCTTGCTTTTTATGAATCTCACGACGTCACCCTTCCGGTATTTTTTTCTTATACCATTAATTTCTTTCTTACTCGCACTATTTCTTTTCGCTTCTTCTAATTCCTTTTTTATTGACATCTTAGCGGCTCTAACATGTTGAGGAATCACTTTTGTATAGCCATCAATAGTTTTTTGCATGGAAATGTTTATTGCATAATCTTCTAAGCTGAATGTATCTGGTTTTCCAATTTTTTTCAAGTTCTCTCTCACTATCTCGATTATTTCTTTTTTTCCTTGTGAGAACTCTTCATTATTAGTCACTTCTTTCAATCTTTCTAATAAATCATTAAATATCTTTTTAATAAATTCTGGTGTATTCTTCTTTTTAGCGACTAAACCTTTAACATCAACATATTTAGTATCCTTATAGATACCTAAATAGTTCTTTTTTCTTTCAGAAAGAGCTAAAAATTGATAGGTCTTTTCTTCTTCCAAATCAAGATCAAGTTCATCTTTACTCCATTGAGATAATTCAATCATCTGTTTATTAGTTGGATTTAGTAGGAAAACACTGTCGGTATCCCCATAAAGGACTTTCACGCCAATTTCTTCAGATTTCTTTATAGTTTGTTTAATTGAATACCGTCCTATAGCAGTCGTGCTTTCTGCAACAGGAGGACAAAATAATGGAAAATTAGGGCTCCCAAAAACACCATAACTACCATTTATGAATACTTTTAATGCTTGTTGAATCGTCTGGTAATAATCACGTTGTTTTTGAGTAATGCTTTTATCGCTAGATTTCGGTTTAAAATATCTGACTCTTATATCTCGAAAAAAACCGACGATGTACGCAAAAATACCCATCTTATGAGTGCATGTGTGATAAGGGGTATCTTTCAATAGATTGTCTTTGCAATCCTCATGAGGACATAAAACCGTTTCATAAGAAAGATTATATTCCTTGATGATGGAAGGATAAAGAGATGCAAAATCCATGACCACTACATCGAAATGGATTCCAGGTTCTGGAGGAATGACATATGCACCTTGGAAACCTTTTCCCTCAATGATAGATTTAAAATGCCCCCCTTTTTTAAGTTCAGAGATTTCTGAACGTCTGGGGATGAGAAAATTTTTCCTTCGATGTTCGAAATAAAAAATATTTTGTATCCAAGTGGAAATTTGTCGTCGTACCATTTCATGTATGGGCAATTTTGTCATTCGACATAATAAAATAATTAAATTCCATACCAAAGAATTATTAAAACTAGTTAATTCGAGGGTTAGAATGGAATCTTTTAAGTTATACCACGAGAGGATGTTATATTCCATTTCATGTATCTCTTCCTCATGTTGATATTTTTCTCTGCCTAATAAGGCCGAGCTAATGGCATTTAAAGAAGCGCTTCCATAAGCACCACCAAATGCGTATCCCGAAATGCTACGGTTAAAGAAGAAATTGAATAGATCAACATGAATTCCTTTTCTCAAATCACAATCTGCTTTAGATAAAACGCCAAAGCCCCGTTTCACATGGATGGGATTTAAATCATCATTAATTTTCAAGTTTCTTGCTCTATGAAACATGTAATTGAGATCAAAATTATCTCCATTGAAAGTGATAATAATGGGATATTTCCACATCAGTCTAAAAGTTTCGGTTAACAATTCTTTTTCGGACTTAAAAAATACTGTTTTGGCATCAGGAGGAAAGTTTTTATGATGTTTTCCATATGTAAAACCATTTCTTTCTAGCATGTAAACCAGATTTAGACCATCATTAGATGCGAAAGAGATGCTAATGATTTCTTGTTTTGCCAAGCGAGGATCAGGTATTCTATAATCATGCTCTCCTAGATTTACTTCGATATCCAAGGCCATTCGTTTTACATTAGGTATGGGAGTTAAAAAAATATCTAAATATTTTTCTGCAAATTCTTGTAACTCCGGGGATTCTTCTTTAAATACATCACGAAGTTCATCCGCAAGTTGTTTTGACTCATCATCTTTTTTTTGATATTTTATGAGCTCAATTTTGCCATTTTTTATGGAATATATCAATCCGGGTATTAATTGCCTGTCAAAAATGTAATTCAAATGATATCTTATATCTGCCTCCCAGGCATGAATTCCATTTTCTTTCAAAATATTTCTAACATTCGTGCCAGATCCACCAATATTAGTGGGAGTGATTCCAAATATTTTGGTCATTTCGATTTGTTCATCACGTAATAAATCGATCCGCTTAATTTCTTCAAACTTGTTAAACCCATCGTATTCAGTTAATTTCTTCTTAAGTCTCGTCTCGCCAATTTTTTCTGAATATTTTAATTGTTCTAAATCAGAAATTTTCTCTTTACTCAGACAATAAGGTTCATGGTTAGTGGTATCAATCCAAATTTTTATTTCGTCCGTTTCTAAATCATAAAATTTACAATAAGCTTTATTCTGACCCCCATCATAATCTACATCAAGCAACAACCCTCTTTGTAAGGTATTAACGATTTTTCCCGTTTCAATCAGATATCGTATGTATTTTGAAGTGACATTTTCTCGTGATATTTTAACTAGTTTGATATCATCTTCTTTAAGTCCAAATGGTTCATCATTTCCTTTAAAGAATAAATTTTTAGGTATGGGTATTGTCTCTTCAGCGGAAAACTTCTTTGCTTTTTGGAATTTTATTATTTCCTCATTTGCCATAAAACTTTCTTGTTCATCAACCTCATCTTCTTGTTCATCTTCCAGCAATTCTTCCTCGATTTCGGCAACTTCCTCTTCATCCTCTTCCTCTTCCCGGCTTTCTTCCGATTTCGAAGATTCTACGAAAGTAAAAAGAGAAGTCTGCTTTTGATCTTCCTTTTT
>SDNN01000006.1 GCA_004524425.1 Promethearchaeota archaeon | reverse complement strand
GCAACAATGAAAACCTCAAGTAAATTGAAAGAAATGTATTTCTCTATTTACACCCATCACAATTTCAACACGCTATTCGCGTGATCAATTTAGTCTTTCTTAAGAATGAGACGATGTATGGGAATGTCCTGAGATTCTCCTGATGGAAATTCCCTTCTGATCGTAAGGGGCAGTATCCCAGATTTTAGTTCTATCTGAGCTATTTTTATGGGATCGATCATGTTTTTTGGTTTTTCCACCAAAATGGGAGCGCCAAAACTTATTTGTAGGGCCCTGGCACCAACAATTCTGGCTTTTTCATATCGGGTCAAAAAGATTGGTCCGATTTTGATATACTCTCGAACTTTTTTGTACTTTTCCCGTAACTCACGAGACTCTAAAAAACTAGACAAGATTTAACGAACCAAGAATGAGTAATTATATTCGAAAATGCATTATTTAATATAACTTTTATGGTTTTTAGTCATTAAAACAAGATAGCGTGAGGAAATTAAAGAATAAATACTTTGAAAAAGAAATTTTAAGCTAATTTTTTTAGCAAACTGGAGTTAGATTACCATGTAGTAATCTGAGATTTGATAAAAATAACTCTGTTTCTTCGTTTAATGTATTGGATAAATTTTTAATTTAAGCTATTCTATCCCTTTATAAAATTAAAACACTTTAATTTGCGCGGATGGTCTAGTGGTATGACGACTTTTTTTATAAAATCAAATAAAGAACGTTAAACGCTCACACCGTGTAGATCGGGGGTTCAAACTTTTAAAAAATTCTTATTAAAGGAACATTTCCCCCTCCGCGCACTCAATTTTTAAACTTTTCTTAATGCAATAATTAAAAATAAAAATATAAGCTTTATAGGAATCTAAAAAACCTCACATCTTTCATTTTAATAGTTCTAATGTAAATTGTACGAAATCTAAATTTATTAAATTATTATTAAAATAGTTTAAGAAGCTAAGCATTTTTTAAGTATTTTGTAGACTCTTTAAGTTTATATATATTCTCGAAATTAATAACTCATTAACTTGAGATAAAATATATCTTTCGGTGGTTATTTTTTTAAAAGAAGACAAGTATATCTCTCATCCTTTAATCAAAGAAAATACGGTTCTCAGAAGGGAATATCAAGAGAAGATCTTCATTAGTTGCATGAATCAAAATTGCTTAGTCGTAATCCCAACTGGTTTAGGAAAAACCATTATAGGCATCATGCTAGCTGTCCAAAAACTATCGGAAAAACCGAATTCAAAAATCATTTTTTTAGCCCCGACCAAGCCTCTTGTTGAACAACATTGTGAGTCCTTTTTAAACCTCACCACATTACCATCAGAATCGTTAAAATCCATTACAGGTGCTATCGCTCCAGATAATAGATTAGAATTATGGAAAGATGTAAAAGTAGCATTCATGACGCCGCAAGTACTACAGAATGATATTATTTCTAATTTATACTCCATCAAAGATATATCATTAATCATTTTTGATGAATGCCATAGAGCTGTAGGTGACTATGCGTATTGTTTTATCGCAAAAAAATATGTTGATGATGCTAAAGACCCCCTGATATTAGGTCTTACCGCAAGCCCCGGTTCCACTGAAGAAAAAATTAATGAAATTAAAAAAAATCTATTTATCGATCATCTGGAAATTAGAACTGATAAAGATGAAGATGTCAAGCCTTATATCCATGATGTGGATAATGAATGGATAAAAATCAAGTTACCTGCTGAATTTATTGAAATTAAAAATATTTTAAATGAAAAACTCAAGAATATCTACAAATGGATGAAAGATAATGAATTAATCAATACTTATGATATTAATAAAATCAACAGGAAGGATTTACTTAACTTAAATAAAGTGATAAATAAACGAATTTCTTTAGCTCATAATGATGAAGAGAAGTTTCAAATGTTCAATGCGAAAAAATTGGCGGCAAATGCTCTAAGATTATCACACATGTCCGAGCTAATAGAAACACAAGGTATTAACGCTTTAAATGCTTATCTTAAAAAAAATATCGAGAAAATAAAGAAAAATACTGCAAACAAATCTCTCAGAGAACTTTTTGTTGATAAAGAGTTCAAGCGTATAATAAAACTCGCTCAGGATGTCCAATCAAGAGGAGTTGTACATCCCAAACTAGAGAAATTGAAAGAATTATTACACGCGCAATTAAATAATGATGAACTTTCTCGAATCTTAGTATTTTGTCATTTTAGAGATTCAGTGAATAATATCGTGAGATTTTTTAAAAATGATGAAATTATAAAGGCTCACAAATTTGTAGGACAAGCACATAAAGGAAAAGATAAAGGACTAACCCAAAAAGAACAAATAAAACTCCTCAAAGAATTCAAGGCGGGCACGTATAACACGCTAATAGGAACAAGTGTCGCAGAGGAAGGCTTAGATATAGCTGAATGTGACCTTGTAGTTTTTTATGATGTGGTCCCCAGTGCGATTCGCTCCATCCAGCGTAGAGGTCGTACTGGAAGGAAAAAGGAAGGAAAAGTCTATGTATTAATGGCGGAAGATACAAGAGATGAAGGATATTACTGGGCAGAGAAATACAAGGAAAAAACCATGAAAGAGAGCTTATTAAAGATTAAGAACGCTGAAACTCAACCTCATTCTAAAACGCAAAAAAGCTTGTTGAACTATGTATCTGATGACGAGAAAAAAAGCCCAAAAAGAGAAACTACCGTTAAATCAGATATTGAATCCCAAGAGACAGATGAGGTCCGATTTGATTCAAATTCAATACAGAAAATACAAAATGCAGATGAGATTGAAATTATCTGCGATAATAGAGAAACAGCATCGCCAGTTGTTAGAACTTTGTCTCTAATGGGAGTTGATTTGAAACTAGAACAATTATCAGTCGCTGATTACGTGATTTCTGAAAGATGTGGAATTGAAAGGAAAAGTGGACAAGATTTTAATGATTCCATAAAAGATGGCAGGCTCTTTGATGAGTTAATAAGATTAAATGAACATTTCGAAAGATCCATTTTAATATTAGAAGGCAATCCCTTTTTGAATTCAAACATTACAGAAAATGCTCTTTATGGAGCAATAACATCTATCATTTTAAATTTAGGCATAACTGTCTACAGAACTGCGGATCCTAAAGAAACGGCAAATTTTATTTATCAATTAGCTAAAAAGGAACAAACCGTGACAAAAGGATCGATCAAATTGAGATTTGAAAAAGCCCCGAAAGAAGGTTCTTATCTTTTGGAGTATATCATTTCAGGAATACCTGGAGTTAATTCTTCACGGGCTAAAAACCTTTTAAAAGAGTTAAAAACCCTCCAAAACATTACTAATGCAGATATAGGAGATCTAATGAAAATTGAAAATATAGGTAAGAAACTGTCTCAAGAGATTTATAAACTAAGTCGATACAAGTACAGAGATCAAACCTAAATAATTAAATATTTTTAAGCATGAGAATAATAAAATAATATATTCGAATGCATTTTATAAATCATTAGATATTAAGGGAGCTAATTTTAGAATGATAAAGTTTAAAATAGTCATCGCAGGTGCTAAAAATGTTGGTAAGACTTCACTCTTGAGGCGATATGCCACTGGAAAATTCGATAAATCCACTTTAAGCACTATAGGAGTTGATTTTGAGACTAAAAAAATCACTGTGGACGATGTTGATGTTTTATTAAATCTATGGGATTTTGGAGGAGAAAAAAAATTTAGAATACTCTTTCCGTCTTACGTCTCAGGAGCATCGGGTGCCTTGATCTTATATGATATAACTGAAAAAAGTTCACTTCATGATCTTGATGAATGGATGAAAATTATCAATCAAGTTCAAAGTCCTCCCCGAACAAAATTATTAATTGAACATAAAATTGATTTAGAAAATGAACGAGTGATCTCTAGAAAAGAAGCAGAAGAATTCTTCAAAAAATATAGATTTCAAGGAGAAATAATTGGAGCATCGGCAAAGACTGGTGAGAATGTGGAAGATGTTTTTCAAATGTTAGGAAGACAAATTTTAAAAAATAGTCTAAAAAAGTGTCCAAACTGCGGAAAACATTATCCTCTTGAATTGAAATTCTGCCAGTACTGTGGAACCAAAACCTATTGAGTGATTCATGAAGTGAGCATCAGTTCAAGATTTGTCTTAACCTATTCAACATCTCAATTTTCATTCTTTCAGTTGAGTTTTCCTTTTTAAAAAAGATTATAATTAAAAGAGAATTTATTTACAAAAATAAAATATAAATAAATATCCATATTGGTCGTAGGTTTTCAACTTGGAATATAATATCAAACAAGACATACAAGAAATCATTTCTCGGATTGAACGCGAAGGAATTACTTTTAAAGGTAAAACGATAATTGTCACCGGTGGAGCAGGTTTCCTTGGATCATGGATGTGTGATGTTTTAGTAAAACAAAATGCTTTTTGTATTTGTATAGATAATTTATCATCTGGAAATTTTGATAATATTGTTCATTTAATGGAAAAAGAAAATTTTCGATTCATAAATCATGATATATCGCGACCAATTTATTTCGGTCTTACTCATCATCCAGAGGGAATTTGTATTGGGGATGTAAAAAGAATTGATATTGTCATGCATATGGCAAGTAGAGCTTCTCCTTTTGAATTCCAAAAATATCCCATTTCAATTTTAAAAAGCAATACATTAGGAACCATGAATGCTTTAGGTATAGCAAAAGCTCACAATTCTCTATTCTTTTATACTAGTACCTCAGAGGTTTATGGAAATCCCCCTGAAAGTGCAGTCCCAACTCCAGAATCGTATTTTGGACATGTCAATCCCGTAGGACCACGGAGTTGCTATGATGAATCAAAAAGAGCAGGGGAAGCATTTATAAAAGCTTATGAACTCCAACATAACATTAAGACAAAAATTTGTAGGATTTTTAATACCTCGGGTCCAAGGATTCGATCTGGTCCTGAATTTGGGAGAGTAATTCCAAATTTCATATCACAAGCATTAAATGATGAAGACATAACCGTTTTTGGAGCTGGAACACAGACCAGATCATTTACTTATGTAGTGGATGAAATTGAAGGATTCCTCAAATTGGTGGCAAATAAGGAAGCATTAGGAGAAGTAATTAATTTAGGAAATGATAAGGAATATACTATCCTCGAACTAGCAAATATAATAATTGAATTGACTGACTCGAATTCGAAAATTGTACATGAACCTCTTCCTATCGATGATCCAGTACGAAGATGTCCCGACTTAAGTAAGGCAAAGAGAATCTTGAACTGGCAACCCACAACGGATTTAAGACAAGGTTTAGAAAAAACTATTGCTTGGTTTAAAAATAATGAATGAAAAAGATAATTCTGGTGAAAAAGTAGAAAAAGAATTATCCAATAAACAATTCCAAAAACTGCTGAAATTCAGTCTTCTTTTTGGAATAATAATAGTCTCAGGATTCATTATTTATTATACTTTCACTCCAGAGGAGGGGTATATTGGTTTTGGAATCTTAAATGAAGATCAAAAAGCAGAGGATTATCCAGAGCATGCAGCCGTCAATGAATCAATTGATTTTTACATAACCGTCGACAATCACTTAGATCACGATTTCACCTTTAAATTGATACTATTAAAGGGAGATGAGGATACAAAATTAAGTTCTAGCGGTTCAAGTCATGCGAATAAGACTGATACTACTGACAAGAAAACATTGAAGCCAGAGAAGGAATGGATGTCAGAGGAGTTAACGGTATCATTTGCCCAGAATGGTAGTAGAATCATCAT
The DNA here is from genome assembly GCA_004524425.1 of Promethearchaeota archaeon. Next base: position 35,482 of record SDNN01000006.1, on the reverse strand, counting down.
TGTTGAATTATACAAGTATAATGAGGATAATAGTAGAGAGTTTTGGGATATCCTTTGGCTTAGAATTGAAATAGTGGGTTAAATATTCGCACCAATTATCTGTGCGTCTTTTATTTTAATATATGGTGCCTTATAACCCCCATAAATTTTGTATTCCTTAGAAACGGCTTCAATGTTCTTAAAAAGATCCAATAAATTAATTCCGAACATGGTTTCATTCAAAGGAGCTTTAATCTCTCCATTCATTATCATATTACCTTGAAGTATTAATCCTGAAAAATCACCAGTTGCAATATTTGGAGAATCACCAGTATAATCAAAATAAATGCCCTTCTTGACTTCGCTTATTAAATCATCCTTGTTAGAATTACCGTTCTTTAAAATAAAATTTGTTATTCCTATAGAGGGAGTTGAACTGTACGAGTTTCTCACTGCATTCCCTGTACTCTCAACACTATCTTTACCAGCAGTATAGCTATTATGCAATAAACCTGATTGAAGGAATTCCCCTTGATGAATTATTTTTTTATTTTTGCAAGGTACACCTTCAGCATCAAAAACAGAAGATCCGGCTGCTCCGTCAAGTAACCCGTTATCTTCAACATTAAGAAATTTGGATCCGATAAGTTCGTTTCTTTTATCCACTAAAAAACTTCTCTTATATTGAAATGATTCGGCATTTATGGCAGCTGCCAAAGGCTTTAAAATTAGGTTGATGGTTCCTGTCGGTGTTAGAATTAAGGGAACTTTCATGGTTTCGATCTTAATTCTATTTAGGTTCCTTTTGGCGTTATTAAGCGCAACAGTTGCTATCCGAATTGGATTTAGGTCTTTTAAACTTCTTTCAGATTGCCATTCAAGACCAAATGATGTTTCCTTGTTCTCTTCATCTTTGACGATCATGTTTGAGCTAATGTTACATAGACTCTCCTCAGCAAAAGCTTCTATTCCATTAGAATTACAAATGTATTTTTTCGAATAAATTGAATTGAAACCTCCACTTTGAGAGATGGCTAACTCATCATTTTTACATACGTCAATTAGATCTTTAACAAGGTGAATTGAATTTTCTATTTTAAAGTTCTTTAACGTTTTATCGCAAAGATCGCGAACATGGGGATAATTATCAAATCGTTCAGGTAAATTTTTAAAATCGGGGTCTTTTGTTCCCGCATTCATCATTTTAATAGCAGCTCTATTTATTTTTTCAATTGATTCTTGACTTAAAATATTAGTAAAGGCAAATCCAACAGAACCTTGATTACTAATGACTCTTATAGAAATCCCTTCCTCATGCCCGATTTCGCTGTTCTTTATTGAGTTGTCTTCTATTTCGATGTTGATGTATTTTTCCTTACTGAGATACACCTCAGAACATTTTAAATTACGGCTCAATTTTTCTGAAAGATTAATTGTCTTTTGAACTAAATGAAAGATGTCTTGATTATCCTGCAATTAACTCAAACCTCCAACAGTAACATTTTCAACACGAATATATGGTCCACCGTCGCATACACGAACTCCTTGTCCTCCTTTACCACAAATTCCATCACTTATTCCAATACTTTTGCCAATAGCAGAGATTCTTTTAAGAACTTCTAAAGTTAATCCCGAAAGAGCCACATCTCTCATTAAATCCTTTTTCTCCCCATTTTCAATTTTATAAGACATTTTGCATTTAAATTGAAAATTACCCGTAGTCGGGTCCGTATAACCATATTGGAAATCTTCACATAAAATCCCCTCCTTCGTATCCTCTATAATTTCATCTAATTCCCAATCTTTTGGTTCAAGTATGGTGATTCCCATGCGCACTTGAGGTCTCGAAGTACTTGAAGATGCTCTTCCATGTCCATTTGGCGAAACTCCCATTCTCGAAGAAGTTTCTAAATCATGCAAGTATGATTTAAGAATCCCATTTTCAATTATGACAGTCTTTTGTGAAGGTATCCCTTCATCATCGACAAAATAACTTCCAAATAATTCATAAGGTAAATTAAATTTCTTGCCCTGCCCCATTCTCGGATCATCAATGATATTTATTTCTTCCGAGGCAACTACTTGACCAATTCTTCCCTCAAGTATACTTTCCTTATTTAAAACTGTATCAGCCTCAACTGCATGCCCTAGGGCCTCATGTATTAGAACACCACAAAATTTCGGGTCCATTATTACCCTAAAATTTCCACCTACGGGAGATTTAGCATCTAGCAACTCGATTGCTTCTTGTGCCGATTTAGCGCTCAATTCATTTGCTTGATCCGTTTCAATAATTTCAAATCCCCCCAATCCTCCAACTGAATTGACAGCTCTTTGAAGAATTCCATTTTTTTGTGCATATACTAAGCTATAAAGTCTTAATATGGATAACTCCTGGTAAATACGGCTGCCAAAGGAATTTAAAAATAAATTGTAGGAATGGCCATCCATGTAAATTGTATGCGAATTTTTGACTTCTGAGGAGTAATTACATGCGGTCTTTTCATGATATTTAACTTGATCAATCTTGTCTTCTATGGAGATATCTTCTATTTTTTTTTTTGATTTCCCCTTGTAATTCTTAACTAATGGGTTGCGCTCCTTAATTTTAAATTTATTTTTACACAAAGATTCTGATAATCTGGCCAGCTTCATTGCATTAATAAATCCTTTTTTGATGGATTCCTTGGATAAATCTTTGATCACATTAAAGCCCCACCCTCCATTGGTAAAAGTTCTGATACCACACTCTCTAAGTTCATATGATGAAATCTCTTTACTCTTCTGGTCTGTAAAATCCAAGTGGGTACCAATCCCTATTCCGGATTTGATATCCCAATACTCTATTTTGTTCACAGCGAGCTGATTTAATTGCTTGAGGAGTTGGTCATCGAATACTTTTAAAGTATCTAATTCTGCCATGCTTTTCCCTTATTTGTAGTAAAAAAATCTTTAATTTCTAAATGATATAAATTGTTATTCTTTAAAAAAGCTGGATTTAATTTACATAAATAATTGAAGGATAAGAAAATAGTATTAGCAAATTGTTTTTAGATCACGTAAATACTACATTTTTTTTTTAATGAGATGATCATACACGTTCATGTATTCTGAGAGATCTTCATCCTTCCTTCTCTTCTTTAATTCCTTAAGAATTGCAATAGCCCCTCTCATCGAACATTTTTTGGAAAATTTTGTTGATTTTCGAAATAGGAAAGTGCGATTGCATTTCCAGCATTTCTTAGTTTTAATTATTTTTTTAGTATAAAACCATTCTCCACAATGATAACATCTAAAAAAGAAATATTTTTGTTTAAAATGCATTCTAAAAAGAAGAAAAAAGAGAGATGTTAAAATAGCATGTAGATACTTGATTTTCTGATTTTATATATAGAGATATTTATTAATCAATATAGAAATAAAAAGTTTAAATTATCTCTATAGATTATAGCAAATATAAGTTTTATATATATTTTTGATATTTTCCAAAATTAAACTTTAAGATAATAATAAAAATGACTAAAAGGTTAACGAGATGTACAAGCTAGACCGAAAAAGATTGAGAAAACTGACTATTGATGAATTAACCCATGAATTTATAGAAACTATAAACGCACAGACTATGAAATTAATTGAAGGTATTGAATATCTTATTGAAGAAGATTATGAGAAATTTCAAAAAAATCTAAGTCATGTTATTGAAACCACAACCGAAGAAGAAATTAAAAAAACCTTTGAAAATAAGATTTGGAAATCAAAATTAATGTTTTCTAAAGCAGATAGGTTAAAACTCTTCAGTAAAATTAATGACATTAAAAATATCGGAGAATTTATGGCTAATAAACTCCTACTATATAGAGTTTTATTTCCAGATAATCAATTTAAAATTCAACTAAGAAGCATCAATAAATCGTTAAAAAATATCTCAAATAATTTAACAGATGCAATAAAGTCTATTGGCACGGATTTAAGCAAATCTCATGAAATATGTGAGGATATCAAAAATGAAAGACGTAAAATGAGAAAAGAAGAATGGCAATTATTACAACGTCTTTGGAATTATGATATGGATTATTTATCTCGAACTTTTCTTTATCTAAAAGAAATGATTGAAGGAATAATGATGTTGGCCGACCATATCAAAAGTTTTTCAGAATACATACAATTCCTTGCGACAAAATATCTAATTTTTGAATAAACTTTTATGTAAGGATTCTTAATCATGAATTCACAATTAGGTTATGTTTTGATCATAGTTTTAGTGATAATGGGCTTTTCACTAGCCTTTTCAATAGGGGCTAATGACGAAACACTCTCCGCCTTGGTCGGTGCTAATGTTCTCAAGTTTAGAGTGGCGTTAATCGTAGGAGGATTAGCCGCTGGACTAGGAATGATATTATTTAGTCAAGGGGTAGGAAAAACAGTAGGAGCAGATATTTTAGGATCGGGATTAAAATATACCACCTACATGTTATTAGCTGTATTAATAAGCAGCATTATTTGGTTAATTATTGGAAGTTTTGCAGGGATTCCTTTAAGTTCTACTCATAGTACTATTGGAAGTATCTTTGGTGTTGTAATTATATTTTCTATTTTTCATGGGGGGGTGACTACTCAAAATGCTTTTAATAATGAAGTCTTGGTAAACGTGGTTCTTGGTTGGTTTTTATCTCCATTGTTCGGTCTGCTGATAACTTATATCTTATTTAAAGTAATGGCAAAATTTTATTTGTCCAATTTAAAAGGTTTAAATCAAATAGAGAAATCTGAAAAAAATTTTAGTTGGTTGTTATTAATTGCCGTCATTTTCGCAGAAATCTGGGTTGGAGCAAATTCGGCAGAGTGTGTCGGTATTTTTTATGGGCTTTTAGACAATGGAAGTTTAACTTTACCACAATACTATTTTTTTGTAGTATTATGCGGAGTATTCGTATTTTTCGGCATTTTTATCGCTGGCCGTTATGTAATTAGAAATTTAGCGTCACAAATGACAGATGCGAGACCCAGCGAGGGATTCATTATACAATTATCATCTGCGATAATATTGATGATTTGTACCATGTTATCATTACCAATATCGCATAGTCATGTTATTGTGTTTTGCATTATTGGTCTGAATCTAGCTCAAAATAAGGAAGTAGACAGTAAAGCTATAATTAAAATGACTGGTTTTTGGATCTTAACTTTTCCAATAGCAGCCATAATGGCAGGAATGATTTATTTTGGCTTCATATCATTTGGGTTGTATTAATAAAATATATATACTATATACATCTATATATCTAAAATTAGTAATTAATGTGAATAGAAGTGGGTTCCTTAATAGAATATTTTAAAAAAGAGACTGCCAAAAATGTATTAGAAAAAGCAATAGATCATGCTCAACAAGTTCAAAAATGTGTAAAGGAATTAGACAAGGGAATACAAATCCTTTTAAAAACCAAAAACGTAAATGAAGCTCATGAGATTTTCCTCAATGTAGATAATTTTGAGGGAGAAGCAGACACCATGAGGAGAGAAATCATGCAAGATATTTCAAAAGGAGAGTTGAATCCTAGTACCCGTGCAGATCTATCACATTTAATTAAACGGATGGACGATGTTGCTAATTGTGCAACAGGCGTAGCAAGGAGAATTGATACGATATCTAATCAATTTTGGGAGCAATCTAGCTCGGATACAATAGATATAATTAGCAACATGATGAAATCTACTGTTAAAGCCTCTAATTATTTGGATAAAATTGTTATTGATTTGCTGCAAGAAAGAAAAAAAGTTAGGGAGTATGCTAAAAAAATAAATCAATTCGAACATGAAATTGATATCTTAAATATCAAATTACGGAGAAGTCTTCAATTAACTGATTATAAAGTGAATCACTTCACGATATTTACGGTAGGAATGACGATGAATATTATAGAAGCAATATCAGATTCAATAGAAGTAGTTGCAGATTATATTGTCTTACTTTTGACTAGTACTAAGGTGTCCTGATTCATTTTTTTTTAAAATATTCTAAATAATGTAAAATATTGAAACAGAGTTATAGGACTTACTAAAAAACAGGATAAATACTGTTTTTTCAAAAAGTAAAAGAAAGCATTTTAACTAATATCCAATATTAATTATTAAATTTTTTAAAAATAATCTGACTTTTTAGAATTTATTTAATGTCTAATAAAATAAATTTATTTTTTTAGAAAGTTATTATCATAATAAAAACTAAGTGTGAGAAACAAGATTTCCATGACTCATAAATTTATTCATCCTATTGAAACCCGCTATAGAACAAAGATCGCTGAATTATTTACTGAAGAAAAGAAATTAGAAAATTGGATGCTAATAGAAGCGGTATTAGCCAAGATTCATGCCAAACTAGGAAATATACCTAAAAATGCCGCAGATGAGATTGATAAAGCAAGAAAAAAGGTAGAGATAGAGAGAGTTAAGCAGATAGACAAGGAAATCCATCATGATTTAATGGCTATGGTAAAAGCTTTAGCAGAACAGTGTGAAGGAGATGCAGGCAAATACATTCATTTAGGTGCAACAAGCTACGACATTGAAGACACGGCTATTGCATTACAATTGAAAGAAGCTTTGAACTATATCCGTAATTCATTGAAAAAATGTTTAAGAAATCTCATGAAATTAATGCAGGAGAATAAAAACTTAGCATGTATTGGAAGGACTCATGGACAACACGCGATTCCAACTACATATGGAATGAGATTTGGTGTGTGGGCTTATGAAATTGATCGCCATCTGGACAGGATCTCTGAAACATTAGAGCGCATTTCATATGGTAAAATGTCAGGAGCAGTCGGTACCATGGCCAGTTTTGGAGATAAAGGAATTGATATTCAAGATTTAGTAATGAAAGAGTTAGATCTAAATCCTGTCTTAATATCCAATCAGGTCATACAAAGAGATAGACATGCCGAAGTCATTATATTAACTTCATTAATCGCGCAAACGTTAGCAAAAATAGCCAGGCAATTTAGAATCCTGCAAAGGAATGAAATAGCAGAAATGTTTGAACCCTTTAAAAAAGGGCAAGTCGGCAGTTCTACTATGCCCCATAAACGAAATCCTCATAAATCAGAAAGGATTTGTAGTTTGGCTAGAGTTCTCAAGTCAAACGTGATTACTGCTTTGGATAACATGATTTTAGAAGATGAAAGAGATCTAACTAATTCGGCATCCGAGCGGGTGATTTTTGCCGAAAATTTCATTTTTTTGGATTTTATGATCCAAGAATTAGCAAAAAATCTTGAAGGTCTTGAACTAAATAAACAGAATATCGAGAAGAACCTGAATTTAACCAAGGGTGCGTGTTTAGCAGAAAAAATAATGATAAATTTAGTGGCAAAGGGAATAGGAAGACAAGAGGGGCATGAAATTCTCAGAGAAGCAGTTATAAAGGCAAAACGATATGATAAATCATTAAAAGACATTTTGAATGAGAATGAAAATGTAAAGAGTAAATTCTCAGAACAAGAGCTATATGAATTACTGGATCCTAAAAAATATTTAGGTAAGGCGGTCGACTTAACCCAGGGCTTAATTGATTATATAAAAAAAAAGCATGATTTATGAAATGTCGGAAAAAAACAACCTTTATTCGAAATTGGGTGTATCCTCCAAAAAAGAAGAGGTACATCAAGCAATTAAATCACTTGACAAGGGATTATTTCCCGGAGCTTTTTGTAAAATCGTGAAAGATCTTATAGGACGACCTAACTATTGCTCGATCTTTCATTCCGACGGAGCAGGAACAAAAGCTAGCTTAGCTTATATGTATTATAAAGAAACAGGAGACATGTCTATATTTAAAGGCATAGTTAAAGACGCGTTAGTGATGAATATTGATGACATTTTATGCGTCGGAGCAACCGGAGATGTGTTTTTATCTAATACCATTGGAAGAAACAGCATCTTCATCACTGGGGAAATGATTGCAACCATTATACATGAATTTGCTGATTATAGCAAGAAAATGTCTGAAATGGGCTTGAAAATCATAATGTGTGGTGGTGAAACCGCTGATGTGGGTGATCTTGTTAAAACACTCATCGTGGATGCCTCTATTTTCACTTCAATGAAAAAAGACGAGGTAATTGATGCTAGCAAAATAGACAAAAGTGATGTCATCATTGGCTTAGCGAGCTATGGTAAGGCAACCTATGAAGAAGAGTTCAATAGTGGAATCGGGAGCAATGGATTGACTTTAGCCAGGCACGGCACCTTATCCCATGAATATTACAAAAAATACCCTGAATGTTATGACCAGAACATTGATGAAAAGTACATTTTTTTTGGAAAATATAGTTTAACAGATAGGATTAAAGGAACTGAATTAAATGTCGGAAAAGCATTATTATCACCAACGAGAACGTACGTACCATTATTAATCGAAATTTTAAATCACCATAGAGAAAATATTCATGGCATCATTCATAATACTGGCGGGGGACAGACAAAAATACTCAATTTTGGCAATAACTTAAAATACATAAAAGATGATCTTTTTCCTACTCCAAAAATTTTTGAAATGATTCAAGAATCCTCGGAAACCCAATGGAGAGAGATGTTTCAAGTTTTTAATATGGGACATCGAATGGAACTACTCTGCAATGAGAACGTGGCTAAAGAAATTATGAACATATCAAAAAAATATGATATTGATTCTAAAATCATTGGGCATTGTGAAAAATCTCCCTTAAAAAAGAAAAATATACTTGAAATAAACTCTGAATATGACAGATTCACTTATGATTGAACTTTTGGAGGAATTTATAAAATGATTAAAAGATTCGATGTGATCTGCATAGGTGCTGCATTAGTGGATATGATTGCTAAAGTAGAAAGACATCCTTTAGATGATGATGAGGTTTTTGTGTCCGAATTAAAATTGATGTCTGGTGGAGCAGCTGCTAACACTGCTCACGCATGTGCCAAGCTAGGGTTAAAAACAGCGTTTATAGGTAAACTAGGACTTAATGACACCTTTGCCTCAAAAATATTGAATGATTTTGATGAAGTAATGGTAGATTGTTCGCTTATAAAGTATTCCAAGGAATATGGAACGGGTTCTGCGTATGTGGCTCTAAATCAAGAAGGAGATAGAAGGATATATGCCCATAGCGGAGCTGCAAATTATTTATCCAAACAAGATATCATGGAAAAAGAATTAACATCCTCAAATATCATTTTTCTAAGTAGCTTAAAAAATTTAAATCCTTTTATTAAAGCCGCTGAACTAGCAAGAAAAAATGAAATGATTACAATATTGAATCCTGGAATGTTAATTATTGATCAAGGATTGGAAAAGATTAAAAACTTACTCGCGAATATAGATATATTTATTTTATCGAAGCGAGAATTCAAGAGCTTGCTCTCGATAAAAGAAGAAAAATTAAACGAAGATTTACTGGCAGAAAAGGCTCTTATATTAATTGAATTGGGGATTAAGGTTATAATCATAACGATGGGTGAAAAGGGAGCATTTCTCATGGATAAAAATAATTCAGAATTGATTCCTTCACCAGAAATTAGTAATGTAGTCGATACTACTGGAGCAGGAGATGCTTTTTCGGCTGGATTTATATGCGGTTTCCTTCAAGATCTGAGTTTTGGATTTAAAGATTTGAAAAGAAATATACATGTTGGTAATTTTATTGCTGGGAAATGTATTCAACAATTAGGTGCTAGAAATGGCATTCCTGACGCTCTAGAATTGAAAAATCTCTTTTAATTCATCTTAAATGACAAAATTTATAATATTTTAATTAAATAATTTGTTAATCAAGTTAATTAAATCCGTGAGTATTCTATGGAAAATCCGGAAATAGAAAGCGAAAAAAATGTCATAATTAATAGGTTTAGATTCTTTCTTGAAGTCTTAATAGTCTTTTTTGGAATTTTTCTTTTCTTATTAATCCCAAGATTATTTCTTTCGTTTTTTCTTGATGAAGCTTCCTTATTATATGGGTATTTATACTATATCCTTAGAGCGATCTCAATCCTCCTTGCTATCCCAATATTTTTGTATCTTTCAAATTTTTTAATTGAACCAAATGACCAGCATTTAGTCGAAGAAAAAGAAATATATTCAGTGAAAACATATTTAAACCTGTTTTCTATACCTAAACGCGATTTTAAAGAACAATTCAAGCATGGAATTTTACTCACATTCATAATTTTCATTCCTTTGGACTTCCTCGTGTATTTCCTTATTCCAGAAATGTTAGAATATTCAGGAAGAGCATTGACATCTTCAACTCTTAATAGATATTTATTGGAAAGTTACTTTATTTTTCTTTTTTCTGTTATATTAATACAGATTTGTGTTTCTATCTATGAAGAAACGCTTAGTAGAGGTTTCCTAACCTCCAGAGGAAATGAATATTTTCACAAAATGTCCGCAGTTATTATACCTTCTTTATATTTTGGATTAATGCATTTTGCATATTATCTCAATCCCATTAGCAGGAATTATCCGATTTGGTTTCCTTTTATTTGGTTCTTACAGACCTTTTTAGTGGCCATTATCCTTTCCATCTACATCTTGAAGAAAAAGAAGTTATTTCCCGTAATTTTCGCCCATGCAGTTAATAATATTATCTCTGCGCATGCTATTTGGAATTATTTACAAGGAAATGACTTTATGGTGATTACTATTTATTTATACATCCCATTACTGGTAGGAAGTCTATTTGTTTTAGCTTGGCAATTTTCGAAAATAAAAAATGGAATATCATTGGTAATTGAAGAAATTAAAACATATTTCTTGCAGGATAAGGACATAAAAAACGGTGAAAGTAAGGTAATGCTTAGAATTATCTTTGATGTTATAATTACATGCCTAATTTTGATAATAGGATTGTTTATTTTTGGTATTTAAGACTTATTTATTAAATGTTAAATTTCAGAATAATTTCTGAGGTGCGTCAATGAAATGGTAAAATTCGGAGTTGTTTCTGATACTCATATTACTTCTAATGACGATCCAGATAAGATACAAATACTTTTGCAGCAGATTAATAGTATTTTTGATGATATGGATGAGATCATACATGCTGGAAACATATATAGTAAATCCTTTTTAAATGAGCTTGAAAAAATAGCTCCTACTACAGCTATTAAGGGAAATCTAGACTATATAGAAAACCTACAATCATTTGTAAAAATTTCAGCGGGAAAATACAATATTGGAGTGATCCATGAATTACCTGACCACATTGAAGATTTCTTCAAGGAAAACAACTTACACATTCTAATTCACGGTCATACTCACATTCCCCTTATCCAAGGAACTAAATTTAATGCATTACTTTTAAATCCAGGATCACCTACCAAACCTAAGGCACCTCCAAAAAAACCATTATTCAGGGAGCCCATAGCAAGGCCGACAGTAATCACCTTGGAAATTGATGAAAATGATATACTTAAAACATTTATAGTTAATTTGAGGTATAAAATTCAATTTTGAAACTAATTAAGCTATCTCTTATCATCTCGGGATAACTTCCGAACTATAAAAAAGGTAAATAAAGTATTATATAGAAGATTAGGATAATAATATCTTAAAAATAAAATACTAGAAGATGTCTTAAAGGATGTTTAATATGGAGGATTCCGGAGAATTCATACGAAGATTAGAAGATATTAGCATTAAAGATACCGAAGAGTATGGAAATAAAGCATCTAATTTAGGTGAGTTAATTAAAAATAAATTTTCCGTGCCAAATGGATTTGTAATTAATACTAATGCTTATCTGCATTTTCTTGAACAAAACAATATTATGGCATTAATCCACAAAAATTTTGAAACTGTTGATTTTTCAAACCATGAAGAAATTAACAAAATTGCTAATGAAATCCAGAAGCTTATAGAACAAGGCAACATACCGGTTGAAATTATAGAAGAGATAAAGGAGGAGTACGATAAAATGCTTACTAAATACGTAGTTGTGCGCTCATCTGCCACGGCAGAAGATTTAGCAACAGCTTCTTTCGCTGGTCAGTATGAATCTTATCTCAATTTAAAATCACTTGGGGATGTTATTCAAAATATTAAGAAATGTTATGCCTCAATGTGGTCAAGCCGAGCGATTATCTATAGATATGAAAATAACATATCACAGACAGATGTAAGAATAGCCTCTATTGTACAGGAGATGATTCCAGCGAAGTGCGCCGGAGTTCTTTTTACAAAAAATCCGTTAAACGTGAAAGCAAATGAAATGGTTATTGAATCTAATTACGGTTTAGGAGAGTCTATAGTATCAGGACATTGTAGCCCCGATAAATTCTTAGTAATGAGAGAGAAGCATCATGGAATTGAAAATTATAAAATTATAGATACACAAATCGGGAAAAAAAATGTTGCTATTTATCCTAAAAAAATAGAAAATGAGAGTGGAACTGTATTGGTCGAGCTTTCTGAAAATAAAAATAAAGCTTCTTCTTTAACTAAAACACAAATAGTCCACCTTTCAAAAACCGGAACTTCCATTGAAAAATTTTTTGGAACCCCCCAAGATATCGAATGGGCAATTGACCAAGATGATAAAATTTTTATTTTACAATCTCGTCCCATTACCTCCTCAGAACTTGTTAAAACGAAAGATGATATTTATTGGACCAGAGGATATGCTGATGATTATTGGAATGATCCTTGCACCCCGCTCTTCTTTGATCTCTTAGGAGACCCTCTAACGAATGTGGTCAGTATAGAACTCAATAGTATAATGGGATATAAGGATATTGATACAAAGTTATTGAAACTATATAATGGTCATGTATATTTCAATTTGGACGTGTTAAGAAATAGGGTAAAATATGAAATCCCTAAAATTTTTAGAAATGAAGATCTTTTAAACTATTTTCCTGAAGGCCATGGAGAATATGGAAAAGAAACCATGAAAAATCTTCCTTTTAAAATATTTAGACGCCTATTTTCAGAAATTCGCATCATGCTCCACGATCCAAACGGCTCCATGTCAAAAACGGCTTCAGCATATGATGATTGGTCTAAAAATGAATTTGAACCATTTTGCGAACGATTTGATTTAGTGCTTAATGAACTTTCTAAAAATAAGGATTTAAATGGATTGGTTGACTTAGCATATAAACTAGACCGAACGATGATAGAACATTATCGTTTAATTAGATACGGAATGGCAGTTCACAACATTGGAATGAATTTGATGCTGCAGTATTTACTTAATAAATTTTTAGGGAAAGAAGAAACGTTAGCTTTATATCCTATTCTGATTTCCAATTTGAAAAATAAATTAACAGAGACAAATGATGAAATTAGAAAATTAGTATCCTTCATTCAAAATTCTGCTAAACTCAAGTCCATTATTTTAGAAAAAGATTCTTTGGATTTATACAATTATATCTTATCTGAAGAAGAGCCGATTATCCAAAATTTTTTGAAGAAATTTAATAACTTTTTAAGGTTGTATGGAGAGCGTGGATTTAGTAGAGAAGTCTATTATCCCAGGTGGATTGAAGCTCCTCATTACGTATTTGACATTTTAAAAACATTAGTCAAAGGAAAAGCACAGGACTTTGAAAAACTAAATAATAAAAGCTCACGTAAAAGAAAAATAGTTGAGAAATACGTTGAATCTAAAATTAGGTCCCAATTATTTGGATTCATTAAATGGAAGATTTATTCAAAAGTTCTTGAATATGGTCGAAGATATATTGAATTTAGGGAAGACCAGAGGTTTAATCTTGATCGCTGGATTTATAGAAATAGAAAAGTATATCTCGAAATTGGGAAGATTTTAACAGAAATGGGATTATTGAAAGCCTTTGATGACATTTTCTTCTTACATAGAAAAGAAATTAACGCATTAATCTTAGAAAATTATGATTTTGACATTTCTTCCCTGATAAATAGACGGAGAGATACATTTTTCAAATATGAATATGCCATTCCTCCAAAATTCCTCCACGGATCCCATGAATTTAATGACATGCTTCAATATACCAGCGAAAGTCATCTGCTTCAAGGAATTCCTGCAAGTCAAGGTGTGTTAACATCAAAAATACGAGTACTTAACAAAATTGAAGAAATTCCAACCATTCAAGCGGGAGAAATACTGGTGGTCCCAAAAACAGACCCGGGTTGGACATCAGTTTTTTCAAGGCTTGGAGGGTTGATAACTGAAACAGGAGGGATACTCTCTCATGGAGCAGTAGTATCCCGTGAATTTAACATTCCAGCAGTCACCAATATAACTAATGCTTGTCAGCTCTTCAAAACTGGTCAAGAAGCTACTATTAATGGATATAATGGCACGGTTTTGATAAAGAAATAATTTTTATGTTTTATAATCTTATTCTTAAAAATTCTCTTGATTTTATGAAAAAATTAAAATGTGAAAAACATGAAAGTTGAGCCAATCACCCATGAATGCACTTCAGATGATTTAGAATGGAATGAGTCCTATTATCTTGCTTTTTACAATAAAGATCATGATATGGGAGGCGTAAGCAGAATTGGATTTAAACCAAATAAGCCGGAAGGTATGACCTTTTTATTTCTATTTCTTCCGGATAATTCGGCTGCTGGATATTTCAAGATAAATAAAGCTAAAAAATATTCAGAGAAACTTAAAGTGGGAGGTATGATCCATGAATATCAATCGAATGGAATTTGGAATTACAAATTCAAAGGAACGATGATTTTTGTGAATAACTCGCTTGATCTGCCAAAAGTTCGGGAGGAAACTGCTTTGATATCCAAAACAGAACGAGTTACCATGGATTTAAGATTTCAACCCATTAATGAAGTATATGAATACAGCCAATACATGACGAAAGAATCCTTAGATCTGGGAAGAAAGGCAGGAGATAAGCACTGGGAGCAAATAGCTGAGATAAACGGTCAAATTCAAATTGGTAATGATATCTATCAAATCAAAAATACCATTGGACAAAGAGATCATACTTACGGAATTAGAGACTGGACGGGAGTGGGAAATTGGTTTTATTATGTCATATGGTTTAATAAAAATTTAGCTATAAATCCCGCAGCGATTATAGGAGATGATGGACGGTTATCCACGGGAGGATTTCTTTTCAAGGATGGAAGAAATATACCCTTAAAAACCCTAAGAATCGTGGATCAAAAATTTCAAACCGATAATATCTTCCCGGTTAGTTCAGAATTAGAAATTATAGATTACGATGGAGAGATGCACGTCTTAAAAGCTCAAGTAGGACCCATTATACCCATACCTTTTGAAGATAAGGAAGGCAATAAAGCAATTTTAGTTCAATCCTTTGGAGATTTTGAACTAGATGGGCTATCTGGTGGTTATGGAACTTTCGAAACATTGCGAAGAATAAGCTGAAATACAACATTATTGATATCCTCGGTAGAAAGATATCATCTTCTATGGATATATCATGAACTTGAGAATGGACTTATTTTTTTATTCAATCGAAAAAATAAGTTAAAATTAAATATATTATAGGTTTTATTATTAATACCAATTAATATAAAGCGAGATGACAATTAGCATATGGTTTCAAGGCTTGATATGGTTCTGAAAGAGCTTAATGAGAACGGAAATTTCAGAGCCTCTCTCTTCTCAACTTCCACCGGTTTAGTTCTTGCATCACAGAAAGCTGAGGACGTCGATGAAAGAGTTGTGGCAGCGATGGGGTCATTATTAAGTGATGCTGCTATAAAAGCAGGTGAGGAAATGGACTTATCTGAAGCTCAAGTGATGAAGATATTTTATAGGGATGATTACATTATCTGTAGAAATATTCAAATGAAGGATGGTAAAACCCAATTCTTACTAGCAGTTTTGGCTAAATTGCCAGAAAGCGATGAAGTGGAGAGATATTTTGATCAGCTGTTAGATTGGGCCGTAGAAAACTCTTCCCCTGATTTAGAAAAGCTCTCAAGCATTTAAGATCTCTACATTTCCACTTCCTAATTTTTATTTTCCGGTATAGCTAATAAATCCCCTTAAATTTATAAATTAGAATTGAAAAATATAAGAATCTTATTCTCCTCTCAAAAAATATGAGAGCCGCTTATATAAACAATCATGGGGATTTAAATCAAATTCACATAGGAGAAATCGATGTCCCGGCTATTGGGCCAAATGATGTTCTAATTGAGACCAAGTTTGCAGCATTAAATCATTTAGATATTTTTGTAATTAGAGGTTGGCCTGGATTAAATTTAAAAATGCCTCACGTGATGGGAGCAGATGGCAGTGGAATTGTCAAGGAAATTGGTGCGGCCGTGACAACTTTAAAACCAGGAGACAGGATTACCGTCAATCCAGGATTAAGTTGTGGAAAATGCAAAATGTGTTTGTCAGGGAAGCAGGTATTTTGTCAACAGTTTTCTATATTGGGAGAAAATCAACGAGGCACCTTCGCTCAGCTTTTTAAAATCCCCGAAATCAATGCGCTGAAAATTCCCGATGATTATCCATTAGATAAAGCCGCAGCAGCACCTTTGACTTTTTTAACCGCATATCGAATGTTGACTACTCAAGCTAATCTGAAACCCGGTGAAATGGTCTTTATTCACGGAGCAGGTGGAGGTGTGTCTTCTGCAGCGATTCAAATTGCAAAATTTTTAGGGGCAACAGTAATCGCCACTACAAGTACTCCTCAAAAAATTGAGAAGACTAAAAGTTTAGGTGCTGACCATATCATAAATTACAAAGAGGAAAAAGATTATGCCAAAAGAGTATATAAAGAGTTAACAAAACAACAAGGTATTGATGTTGTAATAGATAATGTAGGTCAAGCAACTTTTCAGACTAGCTTACGCTTATTGAAACCTGGTGGGCGCTTAATCACCTGCGGAGTTACTTCTGGTCCTTTTACCAAAATAGATATCACGAACATCTTTTGGAAGCACCTGGTAATTAAAGGATCAACCATGGCTAATCAGGGAGAATTTAGAGAAGTCATGAGTTTAATTTTTCAGAAAAAAATAACGCCCGTGATCGATAAAATCTTTTCATTAGAACAAATCAAGGAGGCAGAGAGCTATTTAGAAGCAGCTAATCAATTTGGTAAAGTGCTTCTAAAAATAGATTAAACATGCCTTCAACATATTGATCTATAAAATTTTAGGACTTCCTTCCCAACTTCCTGCTCGTGTCCCCAGTAAAAATGGTCAGCACCATTTATTATTTTATATTCCTTCGGGTCATCATAATATTCATAATGTTCCATAAATTTATCATAAAGAGCAATAGTATCCCGATCACCTTGGATGAATAATTTCGGCTTATTCGATTGAGATAATTTCTTATATTTTAAACCCATGAAATCCCAAGGAAAAGATATCGCAGCAAACCCCATTACATTTTCTTTATAATTTATATTTGAACAGCCAATTGCGGCCCCGTATGAATATCCACATATGAAGATATTCATGATACTCTTTTCTTTAATTAAATAATCAATGCAGGCTTTAACATCATTTAATTCACCTCTACCACTCGTATGAGATCCATTAGACTTTCCAACACCTCTAAAATTAAATCTTAAACAGGAAACATCATTTTCTTTCAAAATATTAAACAATGCGGATACAACATTATTATGCATTGAACCTCCATAGGCAGGGTGAGGATGAACCACGATAACACTATTTTGTTTATAAGAATCAGATTCATAAAATTCGCATTCAAGGTTAATTTCTTCATTTTTAATGAATATACTTTCGATGTCTACCATAATCTTAATTAATGCTTTAAATTATAAAAATTATATAAAACAGAATTCAATGAGATATGAGCTACAACAAATTTGTGATAGAACGCAAGTTAAAAGAATTTTTAGAGGAAGATTGTAATTTCGTTGATGTATCCGCAAATGTTATTCCCAAAGATGCGATTATTTCGGCAAAAATCATTTCGAAAAACAAAGGATTTATTTCTGGACTTGAGGAATTAAAGCTTTTATATGATATCTTAAATATTTCTAGTGAGTTTTTTAAAAATGATGGAGATAAATTCAGAAAAGGAGAAATAATTGTAAAACTAAAAGGAAATGCCAGAGATATTTTATTAAGTGAAAGAACTGGATTGAATCTCATAACTCACATGAGTTCAATTACAACCACTACTAAAAAATTTGCAAAAATTATTGAAGATTCCGGCAAACAAGTAAAAATAGCATGCACCAGAAAAACTCTGCCAGGGCTGAGAATCTTTGAGAAAAAGGCTGTTTCATTAGCTGGAGAACTAGCTGATACTCATAGATTTTCATTAGACGATATGATATTGCTAAAAGATACACACCTAAAATTTTATAATGGAAACCTCAAAGAATTACTTAATTATGCTAGTAAAAATGCCAGTTTTTCTAAAAAAATTGAGATTGAAGTTGAAAAAACAGAGGATGTCTTAGAAGCAGCTGAAAATGGAGCTAATATCATCATGCTAGATAATATGAGTCCTGATCAAGTTGACGATTCAATAAAACTCTTAATAAAAAGAAATTTGCGCCAAAAAGTGATTGTGGAAGTGTCAGGGGGAATTACTGAGAAAAACATAATTGATTACATTTTAGCTAAACCAGATGTAATCAGTGTGGGCGAGATTACACAATTTCCATCTGAGAAGGTTGATTTGGCATTATATTTTGATTAAAATTGAATTTAATTCAGTCAATAATGATTTCATGTATGGAGCTAATTACTTCCTTAATTTTTGAGAGAGAATTCTTTAAATCCTTTATCAAGCCAAATTCTCCAACCGCCAATATCAATTCTATTTTTTTATCCGCAATTCTCCAATCGGTTACCGTTTTTATAATCTGGTTATATTGGGAATATATTTCGGAGATCTCATCGATAATGGCTTCCTTAAAAGGATAGACTAAATTAATGGTCATTATCTTATATCCCTCTAAATTCTCAAACTTTTCTTGAGTTTCAATAAAATTTACAATAGCTCCTCTTAAAGCTTCGCTTTTTGAATTAAATCCGCTTAAATTTCGAATCCTTTCAAATCTTTCTAGTAAATCATCACTGACTTGTAATGATATTATTGGCATTAATCTTACTCTCCTTCTATTTTAAATCATACTGTTTTATAATTTGATCAGGTAATTCTTATTCTATGGTTATAAATGATTAAATACTCAAAAAATTTAATAATTGTTAAGGTTTAACGAAAATTATTTCAAAAGTTTTCATAATTCAAAATAAGGTTATCATCTGATGGAGCATAAGAACTCAGAAACCCTTAGTAATAAAGCACGAATAGGTTATGCATTAGGAGCCATTCCAAATGGATTATTGTTATATATTTTTAATCTAAAATACATTGAATTTTTCTTCAATGACCTCAGATTATTACCGATATTTTTCATAATAGGACAAGTTATTTATCTATTAATTAATGCAATCAATGATCCGCTGCTGGGACATCTTTCTGACAGTACAAATAGAGAAAAGTGGGGGAGCAGAAGAATAATTTACATCAAATATGCGGGACCATTATGGGCATTATCTTTTTTGCTTGTATGGTTTCCTTGGAGTCTAGACAATCAAATTATAATTTTTATTCACTACATCATCACTATATGTTTATTTGATACCTTCTTCACCTTAGTAGCAACCGTCTGGTTAGCATTATTACCTGAGATGACATCTGATACCGATGAAAGAAGTAAGGTCCAATTCTTAGTATTGTTAATTGGCGCATTTGCAGTCTTACCGATATTCTTAGTTGTTGGAGAGATGAAACCCATCTCTAATACCTTTAAGATAATTGCCATTTTTATTGCTATTGTATCAACCATAATGTTATTTGTAGTAGTACGCACGTGTAAAGAAAGACCAGAATTTCAAAAAGATGAGGTATTTCCTTTATTTAAATCATTAAAAGAGTGCCTGAAGTTAAAATCGTTTAGGATTTATGTTGGATGGATATTTTTCACCGCATTGGTTGATAGCGTTAGTTTGAGCTATTTATTTGTATACCTCCTTATATTAGGAGATAATGCCCTGATTACTTTTTTTCTAATTTATATTTTTGGATATTATGGCTCTTATATTGTCTGTCTAAAATTAAGACCTAAGTGGCAAATGAGAAACGTCATTCTGCGGTTTGGAATCCTAAGAGTCCTTGGATCTGGGTTTTTTTTCATGTTGTGGTTATTATCGGCAAATTTAATGTTTGTCTTGATGGGATATATATGTATTTGCTTTTTTGGAGGCTACTCTATCTTTACTTTTCCTTTGCTTTATTTATCTATCGATGAAGATGAGGTTAAACATGGTACGCGAAGAGATGGAATGTTTCAAGGACTTCAAGCGCTTTTTAACAAGCCTGCAGTAAGTATTGGTCCAATAATTGCCACCATAATTTTAGTGACCTTTGGGTACATTCAAGGTTCTAAAACTCAATCGGAATCGGCCCTGTTTGGTATTCGATTATTATTTTTAATTTATCCTATGATAATGACTTCATTTAGCCTAATTTTCATGTATTTCTATCCTTTACATGGGGAAAGATTGGAAAAAATGAAAATGAAATTGGACGAGATACATAAAGAAAAATTGAGCCGAGTAAAAAAGACTATTCAAACCCAAATTTAATTATAATTTTTAACCTTTAGTTCTTGGATACGTTGCGAAAAAGCTCTCAAACATTTTTACATGTTCAACATTTTTTTCCTCAGGTATTGGTTCCGGTTCACCAATTTGCAATACTCCCCAGTATATTTTCGCTAATTTTTCTAAAATTATCGCAAATCTAACAGCATGTTCAATAGATTTGCCACAAACAATAGCTCCATGATTAGCTAATAATGCGCCATTATTTCTACCTAATGCTTCTAACGCATTAACCCCCATCTCTTCAGTATGAGCTTCACCTATGCTTGAGACTTTTATCTCACCACCGAGAAAAATAATCTGCTGTTCCATGATTACGGGAATATCCTTTCTGAGAACAGAAAGCATCGTAACATAGGGAGAATGGGTATGGATCACGGATTTGACTTTTGATCTTGCCTTATATACTGCTAAATGCATTTTTGATTCCGTAGAAGGTATTTTCTTGATTCCAATCGGTTCTCCCTCAAGATTAATGTGAACGATTGAATCTGGAGTAAGCGACATGTAAGGATTAGAACTCGGGGTAATGAGTATCTCATCTTTTTTGAGGCGCACGCTGACATTTCCCTCACCATCTTCTACTAATCCTTTTTTATGTAAGGCTTGTGCTCCTTCTACAACATCCATCCGAAATTTTTCTTCTTTATTTGATGCCATACTTTTAATAATAAAAAATCAGTTAAAAAACTAAAGATCATTTTATATAAATCATTGATTTTTATCTTGAGAGATTCATTCGATAATTAGATGAGGTTTTTTAATAATCTTGAATACTCTCTTATTTTAAATTCATTGTATATTTAGCTTGATTTGTTGAAATATAATTTAAAAATTAATTCTAATTAATTATAACAGCTCAAAATGAATCGATACATTCTGCATTGCGATCTTGATTCATTTTTTGCATCCGTTGAAACAAGAGACAACCCTGAATATAAAGATAAACCCGTCATTGTAGGGGCTGATCCAAAGGGGGGAAAAGGCAGGGGAGTGGTCTCTACTTGTTCTTATGAAGCTCGAACATATGGGCTTCACTCTGGAATGCCCATATCTCAAGCTTATAAAAGATGCCCTTATGGTATCTATTTAAGGCCAAATTTTAACAAATATCATGCTACTTCAAAAGAAGTTATGAACATCTTAAGTAATTACTCTCCTTGTTTTCAAAAAATCGGATTAGATGAAGCATATTTAGACATTACTGAAGTGTGTATAGATTTGGAAGATATAAGTTTCCTAATTAAAAAGCTTCAAGAGGAAATATATCAAAAAGTGGGGATCACCATCTCTGTGGGATGCGCCCATACAAAATCAATAGCTAAAATAGCGTCTGATTATAATAAACCTAATGGCATGTGCATTGTCCATCAAGAAAATTTTAAAGAATTTTTAAAAGACATGGATATAACTCGCATTCCGGGAATAGGAAAAAAATCTAAAAAACATTATTATAAAAAGGGCATAAAAAAGATTGGAGATATTATTAATACTCCATTAGATAAAATGATCAAGCTATTTGGAAAACATGGTAAGTGGGCATGGGAAATCGCGAATGGCTTAGACAAGAGAGAAGTGACAACATTTTCCAATCATAGAAAATCAATAAGTAAAGAAAGGACTTTTTTTGTAGATACTGGGAATATAACTAACGTCATATCTAAGATCGAAGAGTTAAATAATAATATTCATGAAAAAGTAATCAGAGATAAGATTTTTTATAAGACCGTAACTTTAAAAATAAGGTTTGAAGGATTTATAACCCGTACTCGTTCAAAAACTCTTGAGTATCCCCTTCAAAATAAGAACCACGTGATGAAAATATTACTAGAATTATTAGATGAGTTTAGAGGATTTGATAAGAAAGTAAGATTAGTAGGCGTAAAACTATCCAATCTAACTCGTGACATTAAAACAAAACAATTGAATATATTGAAATATGCTTGATATTTGGATTATTAAAACCAAGAGTAAGTTAAACCAAGACAAATTTTAAACCGAAAAAAAGTTATTTCTAATGAAAACAGATACTTGGTCATGCAATATTCCATTTGAAACAATAATTCCCGGTCCTCTCAATATACATTTATCCTTATCATATTTTAACGGTTCTTCATCAAGATCTGTTACTTTACCTCCTGCTTCCCGCACTAACAAGTCGCCCGGACAATAATCCCATGAGGATAGCACTAATCCAAATGCGGGTTTGATGTATAGTTCGTACCTTCCTTCAGCAATCATGCAGAATTTAGCCATGCTATCCAATTTAATTCTTTTCTTTATACCAATTTTTTCAGCAAATTGGCTGACCCAAGGTAAATCATAATGTAGTGATTGGCACAAACGTGCTTCCGTGACTTTATTTTGCTTGCTAACATGTAAAGGTATAAAATCTTTACCTCCATATGAAGCTTTAGCGCCATTATTCTTTTCAGCTATAAAAATAGCCTCACCATTATCGTCATGATCTGGTACGGAAATAGCACACTTCATGGGGATTGAATTTATCATGAAACCAATTCCAATTGCATAAGTCAGGCCTTCCATATAGCCTGCTGTTCCATCTATTGGATCTATTGACCATTGGCGTTCCGAATTCTGACCACGGTACTGTAGTTCGCTTTTTAAATCTTCTATCTCTCCAACATTTAATTCTTCGAAACATTCATTTATGCGAT
Source organism: Promethearchaeota archaeon (assembly GCA_004524425.1). Next base: position 12,190 of record SDNN01000006.1, on the reverse strand, counting down.
TTAAAGCTAAATCATTAATCAAATCAACTTCATTTTCTTCAGCAAAAATTTGATCATCTGGGAATTTTTGTCTTAACTGATTGATGATATAAATTTGAGAAGCAAAATCTGCTATGGATACTGGGGATCGATCTTTTTTTTTTAAATTTTCGAATCCTTTTTTTCTAAACCATTCAGTTATTTCAGAGGCTTTTTTAACTAATTTTATCGCTTCAGTTATTTCTGTAGTATGTTGAGACAATTTATTAAATACACCTTTATCGGTACATCAAAAAAGTTATGGTAAATTAGGTTTAATAGTTATTTATATTTCTAAAAGCTTTCTTTATGAAATAAATATAACCTAGCTTTTAAATTAACTTGAAGAAATAAGATAAATCCTATTTTCATTTATCTCTAGCAATTTTCTTTCTTTCAAAGTAAATATTTTTTGATTCATTTATATCAATTAACACATATATTAGGTAATCTTCATGGTGACGTGATTGTCCTGGTTGAATGCATAGCGTCTTTCCTAAATAACTATGCCACACTCCCGAAACATCTGGACATTCATGAATATGACCGTGAAAAGAAATCAAAGGCTGATTCTTCTTGATAAATTCATATATTGCACGGGATCCTACTGCTCTTCCGTCATGGCAAACATCTAATTCTAAATTGGATGGGGGATTGTGTAAGACATAAATCGCATTTTCTTTTTTAAAAGGCTTAATGAGATCTTTAAGTTCTTCTTCTATTGTTGGTAATTCATCTATAAAAGAAGGCCAATCTTCAATTTTCTTCCATCCATTTGTGGCAGATATAACAGGAGTTCCAAATTGTTTTGGAAGCTCGAACTGTTTGCCATCCTTTCTGGCTCTATCTTTAAGAGCAAAAGGTAAATCCGTGACAAGATTTAATCCAATAAATTCATATTTTTCTAACTCGATCCTCTTATTAGCAATATTCATTATAAATGGATACTTATCGCAAATCTGCTGGAATAAATCATCAAATATCGTTAAGTCATCATTACCTAGCATTGAGAAGTAATAAATTTTTTCAGAATTAAATTTAGATAAGTAATCATCAAGATAATGGAGAATAAACTGATCTTGATTCAAAAAATTGCCAAAAGGAAGCATGTCTCCTCCATTAATTACGAGATCAGCTTTTATTGATTTAGCTTCTTTAAGCATTTTTTCAAACTTCCATTTGATACCGTGCAAATCAGTTGTATATAATAATTTCATGACATGCTCAATTAGAAGATCTTAATTTAAAATGAAAAATTTATCAGTATTTTATTGATATAGATTAATATTCATTACACTTTAAAATCATGAATAAAAATTATAAAAATTTAAGATAGTTAAATTTAACTGTAAAATCTCAATTTAATGAAATTTTATGTATTATAATATAAACCTATAATAAAAAGATGCAACTTTTACTCATAATAATATAATAAAATTGAATTTTTTGAAAAATGAAGGCAATCGGGCTTATAATGTTATATGATAGAAAAGAGGGAAATCCGGATGAAATCTCAAAAAAATTCTTTGGAGAGCATTTATCTCTGGTAACGGAAAATCTTGTGAAACAAGGATTAATAGACTTACCAGAACTTAAGGAAATTCTTGATAACAAATCAGTATATTGGGGCGGGATCAAGCAAAATTTTGAAGAGATTTTAGCCAGCGATGATGCAATTGGTAAATTAGCATGGAAAATATATCACGATCAGACCGGTATAGAAGCAACCTCAGAAGAAGTAAAGAGCTTAATTTATGATGGTTCTAAAGCACCTTGGAAATTTACCTTAATGGCATGTGTGGTATATGATTAATACCTGTCAAAATTATAATCATGATGATCTATATCATCAAACATGAACAATTTTATTTTCTTCACGTTCTTAACTAATTAATCGTAAAAATTTCTGAATTGTTTTATCTTTTTTACTAATATCCTTGTTATTTTTTATTTCTTGATTATTTAATTCTAAAAGCCAGTATAAAGAATATAAATCTATTTTCTTTTTAAAATCATCATCGATTTTATAATGCCTATTATAACCCTCGTATAAAGCATCATCAAATTTTGATTGGTTTAAAAGATTTAAGTCAAAATACCTAATTTTTACAAAATCTTGGGCTCTTACTCCAATTCCCCAATTATCAAAATCTATTATGCCGTTAATTTTAATTTTTGTTACATCATCTTTTACAATTATATTCTTACTTTGAAAATCATTATGCAATAAAACAGGTTCTTCTTCTTCTGCGATTAATGATTCATTTTCCTTGAAAAATGCAACTATTTCCTCAATATCTGGTAATTTATTGTTTTTTGCCTCTTGAATTTGATTTTGCAACCGTTTATTAAATACATCATGCCAAGTTTTATCCTTATTTCTCTGAATATCCTCAATGCTCTCATAAAAGGAATAAAACTTGATTTCATGAAGCTTACCGAGAAGATCTCCAAGATTAACAAATAGATTGATATATTTTGGTGTTTCTAGGTCAAGATTAAAACTATCATTCAAGTTTTCCTGCAGAATCGCATGTAATGACTTTCCATGAATATAATCCAAAACTGAAAAAACGTAAGGAATAATCCTCCTCGTTTCATCATAATAGATTAAATTAGCAACAGGGATAATGGGTGGTTTCTTTTTATCGAATATATACGTACCGGTTTTGCTGTTTTTCAAATTTTCTATTTCATCATCCAGTTTGGATGAAAAGGGAGATAGACTTCCATCCAGTAGGGGATATAATATTTTTTCTTTTATGATATTTTCATATTGGAATGATTTTGAGGTTCGAAATCTAAAGATAAGTTGGGAATTTTCGAAATTAACTCTATAAATAGTGTTTGTGTCCGCATCAAAAGGACCGATTATTTTTCTAATTTTTCCTTGCTTGGTTAAAATTTCAATATTAGAAAATAGTCTAATAATTTCATTTAATTCATATAATTCCTCTTTAGTTAAAGAATACAATTGATAAATATATTTTTGGTTTAATAGATAGTTAGTCGTAGCCTTAATTCTTGTCTTCGTGATATTATCTAACTCTCTATGTATATCAGGATTCACAATAAATAAATCATCTACGGAAGTTTTTAGTATATCTTTATAAAGATGAAGAAAAGCAAACTTTAAACCACGCTGTATTCTTCCTTCATTTAATTTAATGTCATAGAGTTTATCAATCACATCGTTCAGTTGTTCTTGAAATTGATGTAATTCTAAAATATTATCCATTAATGAGGCATTGTATAATTTAGCACAGATGTTCAACAAGTTAGCTATGCTAGGAATAAGTCCAGAAAATTTTCTAAGTTCTTGTGGAATCAATTGAAGGAAGAAAGAAAAATTGTGTTCATTGCCACAAAATACAGAGAACTCTTCATTTAGCATCTCTATGTAGGTCTTATAATTATTAATTTTATCAGACGCGTCTTTTATTCCTTTTAAATTAGGATATTTTAATAAATCTTTAACGATGGGAGGATTAATTTCATTACCATAGAAAACTTCAGGATTATGGTATAAATAGATCTCGCTGTCTATGCTAATTGAATCTAAAATGTTCTCAAAATGTTGTCCTAAGTCTGTTGCTGTAACTTTTTTTGAAAAAGGAGGTGCGAGAAAAAATTTAATTCTTCCATATTTTTTTCCTATTATTTCGATTTGGTCAACTATTTCATCAACTTCATTCCCAAAAGCTCCTAGAAAGATCGGAATGTTTTTAGCTATGCTGTATGTAAGGTCAATAAGTTTTGTTTTTGCTTCTATCTTATTTGAAAAATATAAACCTTCACCAGTGGTACCAAAAAGGTAAATAGCTTTTGCTCCGTTTAATAGAATATGCCTTATTAATATTGAATTTAACTCAAGGTTAATCTCAAGGTCAGAATTAAAAAACGTTAACGAAGGTACTATAGTTCCATTAATCATGAAGAATTAGAGAAATTTCCCTTTTTTAATAAAAATTAGAAATCATTGATTTAATTTATTTAATGTCTTTTTAAATAATAATTTCGCTTTTTTAAGGAGAATAAGAAATATATTATTTAATTGGTTTTTCATTTTTTTTAGAAAAATAGGGTTTCATATTATAATCAAGTTATTAGAACATGAAATTAGCTTTTAGCCATTAGATTCTCTCTGAGAAGAATTCAGAAAGATATAAATATGTTACTTTAAAAAAATTTAATTTAATCGATTTTATCTACTTAAACTTTGTTTATGTTAAAAACTAAAAAAAAAGAATTTAATTATCTAATCCATTTTGATGGAACCTATCAAAACGATAATTGTTGCGATCACTGCTAGAAAAAAACCCACACCGAGCCCCCATGTAAGATTACCAGCACTTCCATAGAACACATTTTGCTCCTCTCCAGAAATGAATTCCAAAATATTAAGAAATCTCCCAAAATTTTCCCATTCCGAAAGGGCATACAAGAAAAGTCCTATTCCAGCTATCATTATTAAAAAGCTAATGATCCCAAGATTCTTAGATTTTTTGCCCGCTGTTATTATCGCGATAAAAGAACCTAATAAAAATAATACGCCTGCAAAAAGGCCAAGGTTCCCTAAAATCTGGTCATCTTCTGAATAACCAAAAGCATTAATATAATAGTTTCTTTCAAATCTCCAGATTTCAAATGTTGCTTGCCACCAGGCTCCCAATGATTCAGATAAATAATATGATAACACTGCGAAAATTCCTAGCAATCCGCCAAAAATAACTACTATTTTATATGAATCCCCACGACTCATAGATATCATTCTCTTTGATTAAAAGATTTTCCCTAAAATATGGGATAAATCATATTTATGTATAAAATTATTTAAAAATATTCAAAAATCTACTATAATGTTATTTATCTTTAGATTTATATCATTAATTCAATTCATGTAAATTTAAAATTAGAATAAAAGTCTTTATCGTTTTTCTATAGAATTCTAAAGAAAAGGTAAAGCATTATTATCACGACAGGGAAAAGAATCAGCCCATAAGTGGATACATAATTCTTATAATACCTTGCCATTACTAAAGAAAACTGTCGAGCATACCAAAATATTACACCTATTAAAGAAATAAACAGTATGAATGAAATTAAACCCCCTAATATCGGAAAGGGTTTAATAGGAACGAAGAGAACGAATAATATTAAGGTAAGGGGGCGAAGAATTATTATTATTAAAGTATGACGTGGTTTCCATTCTCTTAAATACACAAAATCCATTATCACCGAGCCAAAGAAAATGAAAATATAGATGATAGCAGTCGAATTCAAGAAATTAATTGGTGGTTTCAACATGATTGATGCATTCAGAGAAAAAATTATCAGAAAAAGTATCATGGGGATCATTATTGCGCAAAGATTGATAATGAACAATTTTGAGTCGTTTTTTATCCAATTTTTCCATTCTTCCTTCCAATTGGAATGCAATTCACTTGGTATGAATAACATGATGATAATGGTAATTATTGGATAAAGGAGAAAGTATCCATACACTAAGGAACGATTAAACATGGAACAGAGGAGACCAGCTCCAATTACCGCTAAAACATAAACAATCGTTCGTAATTTTATCATCCGCTTATAATCTTGAATTTTTTCATTGGTGTCTAATTTTATTTTCTGAAAGGATTTATTTTTCCATAAAGGCATGATTATAGAACGCAAGATTACAATATTTATTCCAAAGAATAGCAATATAATGGAAAGAATCAACAAGATTTCAGATATTTGGTTCTCTGGATAATTGAATTCCTCCAAAGAGATCTTTTTTATTTCATCATCCCTGTTTGAAATGTCAATTGTCTGATCATGAAAAAAATGCTCCAACCATATTATTGCATATTTAAAAGAATCCTCATCTTCTTCATTTTCACCATGGTTCAATCCTGGTCTTTTTTCTAAGGCGATATCATCGCGTTGAGGACCATCTAGATTATCATAGAAATCCTCACTTTCTTCAGGATCAATTAATTCGTCTTCCAAACCCTGAATGATTAATATATTCTTGCTATTTTCCTCATCAGCAATCTTGGTTGCATCTTTAATTTCATCAATGCTTTTTATGGCTGGAGTAGACCCCACTAAATTTTGAAAGGGTATTCTCTCAGTCACTCCGTCAAGCGAAGTTAAAGGATGATAAAGAACCGAGACATGAATCCTATCATCTCTCGCTTGCAATATGGCACCAATGCCTCCACCATATGAAAAGCCTAACAATCCCAAATGGGTTGTGTTGCAAAAATCATAGGTATCCTCAATAAAATCAATAAACTCTTCCATATCTTTAGGTTCCTTGCTTAAAAACCCACTTGGTCCCCCAGACTCACCATGACCCCTTTGTTCTGCAATCAAGACCGCATATCCTAATTTTACCAATTGATACATTTTATAAAGATGAAGGTCTATTTTTGCATTAATCCCATTTATGATTAAAATAGTAGGAACGGAATTGTCATCCAACTTTTTATCCTCTTTATCAGCAAAAATCATTCCATTAAGCATCACGTTATCCCTTGTTTCCACGTGAAAACTTTCAAAAAAGATTTCCTCGTTCTTAAAAAACTTTAATCTCTGCTCGCGCAGTAGAAATGCAGAATAAATTGATGAGATGAGTAAAATCCCACTTACAAGTATGAGAAGAATTCCAATTAGATTAATTAGCCTTCTTTTATTCATCAAAATCAAAAAATCTATTCCATCTTAAATATATAGCTTTTATAATTAATTAAACAATCTTTTAATTAATCAACTAGACTTATAAGATATTATAGCAATCTAAAAATAAGAGATTAAAAATGCCACAATGTGGAATATGCGGAAAAATAGCAACTCAAAAATGTTCCCAGTGCGGAATGCCCCTTTGTAACGATCATATAAAACATGGAATTCAATTTAGAACAAACAATCCGGTAATTAATTGTCCAAATTGCGAGAAGAATATCGGTCGATTGGCCAAGAGATTAGCTATAATTCTCCTTATTGCATTTATTATCATAACCATCTCAGTAATATTTTATTTAAATAGCATATTTGCCTTTCTTTGAACAATATTGATTATAATAAGGTAGAAGAGGAGAATTAAATCATGAGAAATATGTTTGTTATTCTGTAATATATTTTCTTTTAACCTCTCCGCCAGGCGTGACTTCCTCAAATAAAATCGCTTGAAATGAATAAATTTTAGTACTTTTATTTTTCCATGAATCTGAAGGCAACCATGCTTTCTGACAAGTATGGGATAAAAATGTTTCCACATCCCAGTCTCTTCCATGTTCGACGGGTACTTGGGGGAGGAGTAAACCCCTACGCATTCCTTGTTCAGCAATAAGACCATCCCTTCCAATAACAATCTTATCTAGATATTCTTCTGGGCTCTCTACTTGAATCAATTCGGGTGGAGTTAAAATAGAAAGTTCAATAACTATTTTGTTCATTTCTTCGAGAGTTACGGAGGGAAATCGAGTATCTTCAACTGCAGCACTAATAGATACTCTATGAACTACTTCATATAACGGAAAAGTCGGTTCTATATATCCTACACATCCTCTTAAAGGATTTCCAGACACATTGAATTGGTTCAATGTAATGAATGCTCCATATTTATCCCCAAATTTATTTTTTATATCTGTTGGTACTGGAATTCTTCTATTTTCTTTTAAAAAGCTTTCAATATTTTCTCTAGCAAATTTTATTAATAGTTCTCCATCCTTTACTGTAAATATATCCTCTTTTGTCATTAAGTTAACTCTAATAACATGTAGTTTTAATAATAATTAGGATAACAGATGTTTTATATTTTTCATTACCAATATACTATTTTTTGATTAGACTTATTATTTTCCCTATTGGCTTCACATCATCATTATTTATCTCTATGCCTCTTAGAAAAACTTTCCAAATTTTAAGGGCGGTTTTAAAATTTTTAAAAGGAGAATATTTTGCTTTAGATTTAAATTGAGTGGGATCTATTGAATAACGCGGAACTCTTTCGGCAATCAAGATATCTGCTTGAAATCCCTCTTTAATGTATCCCTTATTATTAAGATTCAATTTCTTTGCTGGATTTTCACAGGCTACTTTCACGAACCGCTCCAGGCTAACATCAAAATTACACACGAGATCCAGTAGTAATAATGGATAAGTTTCAAATCCTGGAAATCCAGAAGGAGCTTGTAGATAATCTTGGGATTTTTCTTCGATTGTGTGAGGAGCATGGTCAGTACCTATATAATCAATTTCACCTTTTTTAAGTTTTTTAAACAAATATTTCACATGGCCTTGTCCTCTTAATGGAGGCAACACTTTACCAAAATTAGCATTTTCTAAGAGTATATCATTTGATAATAAAAGATGGTGGGGTGTGACTTCAAAAGTGATATTGAAATTCTTATTTTTATTTAATACCTTATTTATTGCAGAAAAACTATCTTTGCAACTAATGTGACAAAAATGAATGATTGGATAATCGCATTGGCGTAAATTTTTATCCTTAATATAGTTCTTATAACTATTTAATATGAACTTCACGTACTTTAACTCGTTCTCTGGTGGATCCAACCTTTCGTGTAATTTTAAAATATTCTTTTGTCTAAAATCAAAGTTTTTATAAATTTCTTCTCTTTTGCTATCATTAAATGGCCAATCAGCATGTATAAATACCATTATCTGTTTTTTAGATGAGATATGGAATAATTTTGTAATATTTTCGACATTCATCCAATCAATTCCGTTTATTGGAGAAGCTGGATAAATTTTAAATCCAAAAACTCCTTTATCTATGATTTTTTTAACTTCTTCTTCATCAAATTTTTTTGGAAAACCGGCTATGAAGCCAACGTCCACATTGATGTTCTCCCTTGCCTTGTCCATCCATTTTTGTACCTGCTCTGATGAAATTGCTGGAGGAATGGTGTTTGGCATGTTGAGAATCGTGGTTATGCCAGAGCATGCTGCGGCTCTTGTACCCGTTTCGAAAGTTTCCTTTGCTTGTTGTTCCATGTCTCTTAAATGAGAATGAATATCAATGATTCCTGGAATAATTATCCTTTCTTGACAATCAATTTCCATTTTATCTTTGTTATTATTAATGAGATTTAGATACTCCTTTTGATTATGATTATAAATTATTGAAATGATGAGACCATCGTTGATTAGGATTGAACCCTTTCGTAGCATTCCCTCGGAATATATATTGGCGTTTTTTAATATCATCTTAAATTAAATAAGAATTATATTCATCAATCTGATAATTAATATATAAAATCTTATCCTCTATTGCACTAATTTTTGAAAGGTTTATGAGTTTTATTCTTTTTAATTTTTTGAATAAAAGCATCATTTCTCCAACATCTGCAAGCGAGAAATCCAAAGGTAGAATGTATAAATTTTTAGGTAATTGACTTAAACTAGTAAAATCTAAAGTCTCACCACATTTGCTGAATTCTTGATGGTCCTCTCCTGTTATAAATGTGAAATGTTTTACTTCAGTCGAATCGAAATGATTAATTAAGGATAATTTACTATTAAATATCTTAATGTAGAACCCTGGAGTTGAATTTAACCAATGATCATTTTTAAAATCATTAACTTTAGATTTCTTAGCTAAGGCTTTCTGGAATAGAAGAGCTTGAGAACGTTCATCAGATCCTAAATACTTCAACTCATCCCCTTTTAATAATATAAGAACAAGCTCCTCTTTAAAAAACAAGTACAGATTGTTTTCTTTCCTTATGGCATATGATAAGCAGAATGTTTCTCGAATACAACAACATATTTTATAAATCAAAGGAGGCGTTTCTCCCTTATCAATATCCTTCTTAGAGTAATCTACAGAATTTTTAATCAATATTAAGAAATCAACCAAACTAATCAATAAAATTAAAATTAGCCATAATTAAAATCTTTATTATAAATCCTCAATTTAAAAAAAAGATCTTTTTATAGAATTTTCATACTAAATTATAAATTTTTCATATCATTTTTATTTTAGTGTAAATTTTTATAATTTAAGCTTAAATATTCTAATTTCATTTTAAACGATCATGAAAACCTTTTCAGTTAAACCTATAGGATTCGTTAGAAATAGTATTGATGAAGAATGCCTAAAATTCGAAGAAAATGATATAAAACTAGATATCGATACAGCACTAAAACAAATTAACGGGCCACAAACTTCTAAAATTATCATTGGTGAAGAATATGAGGAATGTTTAGATGGTATTGAGGATTTTTCTCATTTAAACATATCTTTTTGGACCCATCTTCAATCAGAAAAGGCTCGAGAAATAAAGAAAGTCCACCCTGTTGGGAGTAAGAGATTTCCTATCAAGGGAATATTCGCTACTAGATCTCCAGTAAGACCTAACCCTGTCTGTCAAACAACTGTGAAACTCATAAAGAGACAAGGGAATTCATTAATAGTAGAAGGTTTGGATGCCATTGATGAAACGCCAATTATAGATATAAAACCCCACTTGCCATATTATGATTCTCCCACGGAAGTTCATTTAGCGGAATGGATGTATCAAGTAATGGATTACTTGCATGATGTGGCAAAAAGTCACGGTTTAAATGAGGAACAAACTCAATATGCGAGCGATTATCGTGCTCATCCTTGTTTAAAATTAGATTAAACAACCATTAAACATTTTTAACAAAGAGATTTTCTTCTAAAATTTAAAATCCTTACCCAAGTTCTTAAAAAATTTTTCGGCACCCTTTGGCATTCCTGGCATTCCAGGCATGGCCCCCCCTTTTCCTGCCTTTTGTCTCATTTGTGTAAATCTCTTCATCATTTTTTTCATTTGATTATATTGATCGAGCATTTTATTTATAACTGAATAAGGGGTACCGGATCCGATGGCTATTCTTCGTTTACGAGTTTTCTTGATGATCTTGGGATCTTCCTTCTCTAATGCAGTCATGGAATCCAATACTACCCGCCATCTTTCAATATTTTTTTCAGCATCTTCTTTTAAGAAATCTGGTATGTTACCACCTCCCATCATCGAAAGAATCTGCTTAAATTTGCCCATTTTTTTAATATTGACGATCTGTTGGTAAAGATCTTCCAAGGTAAACTTTCCTCTCATCATCCTTTTAACCGTTTCAGGGTCAGGCATTGCTTCTGCTTCTTGCACTTTTTGAATTAATCCATCTAAATTTGGAATTCCTAAAAGAGTACCTACAAAACTGGTCGGATCGAATTCTTCTAACTCATCAATTTTCTCTCCCATACCTATAAACCTTATCGGTACGTTTGCTGCTGAACAAGCAGATAACGCTCCTCCTCCTTTCGCGGTACCGTCTAATTTTGTTACGATGATCGATCCTAGATTAGTTGTTTTAGCAAATTCTGCTGCCTGATTATATGCTTGTTGACCAAGAGTTCCATCAACTACTAATATTACCTCATTTGGTTTTAATTTCTTTTCCAAATCTGCCATCTCTTTCATCAAATCCTTCTCTTCCTTGTGTCTACCTGCAGTATCTACTATTATCAAGTCGTTTCCATCATTAATAGCCTTCCTAGTTTCTTGAACGCCAATTCTGATGGCATTTTTTTCTTTTGGATTGCCGTAGCATTTCACTCCAATTTGATCAGTTAATTGATTTAGCTGCTCATATGCTCCTGGCCGATATGTATCCGTAGTAACCGCTGCAACTTTATATCCTTTACTCTTGTAATATTGGCATAACTTGCCAATCGTGGTGGTTTTTCCCGAACCCTGAATTCCCACTAACAAAACAACATTCTTTTTATTTGGTTTAATTCTGAGAGGTGCTTTTTTTCCTCCCAGTGTCTTTATCAATTCATCATGAATTAGTTTAATAATGAAATCCTTTCTTTTAGCTTTTTGAAGATCGGTGTTCATGGCTTCTTTTTTAATATTCTCTGTCATTTGAAAGACCAATTCGACTTTCACGTCTGCTTGTAGCAAGCTTCGCTGGAGATCTTGAATTAGGGCATTTATTGCATCTTTATCAATTTTGGGTAATCTCCTGATCTTTCTAATGGCGTTATCTAAGGATCTTCCAAGATTTTCTAATACCATAAATAATCAAATTCGCTATTATTTCCTATTCTTAGTAAAAAACAATATTTTTTTTATTTTAAAGATTATAATATAAGAAATAGATATCTGAAAATTAAAAATATTTG
>SDNN01000064.1 GCA_004524425.1 Promethearchaeota archaeon | reverse complement strand
GCAACAAAAGGAAAAGGTCAAGAAATGGCAAAAGAGTTGTTAAAATCTGGAAAAGCTTATGAGAAAATGAAAAGAATCATTGAAATTCAAGGAGGTAACCCTGAAATTAAACCAGATGATATCAATATGGGACCACATGTTAAAGAATTTTGCGCCATTAAAGAAGGTCATATTACGGAAGTTAGTAATGCTCTTATAAATCAAATAGCTAAAGCAGCAGGGTGTCCAAATTCTAAAAATTCAGGTGTAGAAATTTTCAAAAAGCAGGGTGCACGTATAAAAGAGGGGGATTTGATTTTTAAGATTTACTCAGATAGTCCAACAAAATTGAAGAGAGCAGAGAAAATCTATAATTCAACCGGCGGTCCGATTGTATTTGGCGGGATGATGATTTCGAGAATATGATTGTCTTATCTAGGTAATATAATGAATCTGATTTAATAAGGGAGCAAAGGGCCTTCTAAATTCTTATTTTTCAATGAATTTTTCTTTTCTAAAACGAACTCCAAAATCTCTGGTTAAATATTAATTATCGAACATATTGAGCAAAATGAAGGAATGATGATTGAAAGAATTTAATATTCCCGGCACCTTAATTAATTTATTGGATATTACTGCGCTAAAAGAACATGGTTTTAACTCCCCAACAAATTTATGCAGAATTATTAAGAAAGGATATTGACAAGACATCTGCTGCCCAATTATTAATCTCTTTAATTGAAAATGTAGAGAAGCTCGAAACAAGAATAGAAAGTCTAAAAACTATTCAAAAGATTGATATTAGAAATGAAAAAATTTTTTCACTTCTAGAAAATTTGATGATCTCTGATACTAATGAACAAGTGCGTGTTCTAGCGGCTAAAACCATAAAAGATTTGTTTCAACAGAAAGCATTAACACCACTTCAATGGGCTTTAGACCATGAAAGATCTCTATCTTGTTTAATAGACCTCTTATCAATCATTAGTGAGATAGATGATGATAGGGCAAGATATCTGCTCCTGAAAAAACTAAAAGAAATCAATAAAAAAAAATATAAGTACAATCTCAAAATTCTTTTTAAAGAAAAAGAGCCGGGTGATCTCACGAATAAAGAATTGGCTGAACTCTTGATGAATTATTATATCATATCATCCTTAAAAATTAATTTTGGATATCTTAAATTCGATTATAATAAAAGCGGAGCAGTAATAAGCCTTGATCTTTCTAATGTTGACAGCCACAGTTTTAATAGCTTAAATACTTATTTAGACTCCATTTTATCCTTGACATTTTTAAAAAAACTAGATTTGAGCAATAATAATTTGAGCAGATTGCCACTCAAAGCCATTCAGGGGTCCAACCTTGAATATTTAGACCTTAGTTATAATAAAATAACATCTCTTAATGATGCAATAGTAAATTTAAAATCATTAAAAATACTAAATTTAAAATTTAATAAATTGAAATCTTTACCAGAATCGATATCTTCTCTTTCAAACTTAGAAAGCCTGAATTTAAGATCAAACCAACTTAATGAATTGCCACGCTCAATAGGTTCTCTAAATACATTAGAATTCTTGGATCTTCAAGAAAATAAGCTCAATACTCTACCAATAGCAATTAGTAATCTTAAATCTATAAAGGAACTTCAATTAAGGGGGAATAATTTCAATATCATTCCTAGTTGCCTGGAGAATTTAGTATCTTTAAAGGTCTTGGGTTTAGGAAGAAATAAGATTTCGGTAATTCCTAATTGGATAAAGAATTTGTCTTCTCTGAGAGAATTAGATTTGTATGACAATGATTTAGCAGTAATTTCAGAAGAAATTTTCTTTCCGTCTTCTCTCGAAAATTTGAATTTAAGAAACAATAGGCTTCACGAGGTTCCATCCTCAATAAAATATCTTAATAGTCTTAAAAAGTTGAATCTGAGCTGGAATGAAATTAAATATCTGCCAAACTGGATTGGATCGCTACAATCATTAGAAGAATTAAATTTGTGGTCAAATAATATAAAAAACATACCTGATTCGATCGAATCTCTTCAATCGCTCAAAGTAATTTATTTAAATTTAACAAATATAAAACGCATACCCGAGTCCTTGAAAAAGATGCAAAAAAAAGGTTTATTAATAAAAATTTAGCTTGACTAAATAATTATAAGAGAAACACCATATCTTTTATAAATTAAAAACATAAATTTAAAAAAAATTACTCAACGATTTGATATAATGGAAGTCTCCCCGGGACAAATTTACGAAGACTACATCAATGGTAAGCTAGATAAAATTTCGGTGATAGATCAATTAATCTCTATTATTGAAAATTCAGAAACTGCTAATATTCGAATCAAAAGCTTAGAAATATTAATGATGATTGGTTCTCGGATTGAACTGAAGGATGAGAGAACGTTTACTCTTTTTGAGAATCTGTTAATATCGGATTCAAATACTACTGTGAGAAATTTAGCAGCTAATGGCATAAGAACGCTATTCCTTGAAAAAGCATTTGCACCCATGAAATGGGCGTATCAACATGAAACTTCCATTGGATGTTTAACTACAATTATTTCGACTTTAGGTCAACTAAAACAGGATGAGGCAAAATCATTTCTTATTGAGATTATAAATAAAATTGAAAACTATCAATTTAGAAAGAGCCTTAAAGAGTTCTTTGAAAATAAAGGACTCCAAAACCTTTCAAATGACATTTTAGCTGAAATTGTTAATAATTACATGGTGATAAAATATTTCATAAAAAAATTTTCTCGAATTAATTTCAAGGTTGAAAAAGGTTTTGTAATGGAATTGGATTTATCATGCATAAGTAGCAATCTATTAGGCTTGAAGATTTTAAAAAATTTACCAGAATTTATAAGCGTGCTAAGATGTCTCACGAAACTAGATTTAAAAATAAATCGGATCACTACCTTACCAACTTCAATTGGGTCATTTTATAATCTTAAATATTTAGATCTTAGCAATAACAAATTAAAAACCTTACCAAATTCGTTTGGTTCACTTAACTCATTGCAACATTTATATTTACGATATAACAACCTTAAAAAAATACCTTCCTCCATATGTTCATTAAAAACACTGAAAGTATTAGATTTGAGACATAACAAGTTGATTTCCTTACCTGAAGATCTGACTAACTTAACTTCTTTAGAAGTCTTAGACTTGCATGGAAATAAAATAGACAGATTACCAGAGACCATAAAAGATCTTAGTTCGCTACAGAATCTCCAATTAGGCCTCAATAACCTCAGATTTCTTCCAGATTGGATGGAAGATCTGAAATCCTTAAAAATCTTGGGTCTAGGAGCGAATAAATCAATTTCTAATTTTCATCAATCTTTAGGGCTATTACCATCACTTGTAGAATTGGATTTATATGACAATAATATCAAAGAATTGCCTGACACAATTGGTTTATTAACATCCTTAGAAACATTAACGTTAAGAAACAATCAACTCACTGATTTACCACGCTCTTTCCAAAATCTAAAAAAGTTGAAAAAGCTTAATTTGAGTTGGAACAATTTTACACGTCTTCCAACTTGGATAGGAAATCTAAATTCATTGGAAGAGTTAAATTTATGGGGTAATAAATTGGATTCTCTTCCTAATTCAATTGGATTTCTTAAATCTCTCAAGATATTGAATCTTAATTTCAATAAATACATGAAAAAACTTCCTGAATCTATTAAACAATTACAAAATGATGGACTTGTCATCTTTCAGTAAAGAATGATTAAAAATGAGCAATTAAACAAATTTAATAAAAAAATATACCTTATTCTCAACTAATAATGAGATTAGATCCTACAAAAATTTTCGAAGACTACACTAACAACTTTCTGGACAAATCATCGGCGATCGAACAGTTAAGTTCGATCATAGAAAATACTGATAACATTAGCGAAAGAATTGAAAGCATGGACGTGTTAGAAAAAATTGCTGATCAAAATGATAACGCTTTTAATCTTTTCGAAAATTTATTAATATCTGATTCAAGCGATAAAGTGAGAATAGCTGCAGCACATGCACTTCAAGAAATATTCATGGACAGAGCGTTTAAACCCATGAAATGGGCATTAATTCACGAGCAATCTCCATCTTGCCTCAAGGTAATATACAATACTCTTATCCATATCATTAACAAAATGGTAGCCAAAAATGATCTTGCCACCAAAACCTTCCTTTTTGAAGAAATAAAACAAATAAGTAATAAAAACTTCATGGTGGATTTTCAAATAGCTTGCAGTATAAAATCGTTCGATGATTTTACCATTGATGAATTATTAGAAATCATGATTAATTATTTGACAATCTTGTTTTTGGAAAAAACATATTGGAGATTAAAATATGAGGTGCAAGAATGTAGAATTACGGAACTAGATTTTATTTTTAAGGGATTAACCTCATTACCCGAAGCTATTAAGCATCTCACTAATCTTAAAAAACTTGTCTTCCGTTACAATCAAATCCTTGAATTGCCGGATTGGATCGGGTCCTTAAAAGCTCTTGAAGTTTTGAATTTAAATGTTAACAATTTAAAACAATTACCACCTACAATTGGAAGTTTATCTCAGTTGAATTATCTCTCATTATGGAAAAACGAACTAGATACTATTCCACGATCAATTGGATCACTTGGATCTCTGGAATACCTCAATTTAAGGATAAATAATTTAAAGTTTTTACCAGATAGTGTGGGAAGCCTCACTAAATTAAGGGAATTAAACCTACACGATAATAAATTGGAAGAATTACCTCAAAGTATTGGTTCTTTAACATTATTAGAAAAATTGAATCTAAGTTGGAATAATTTGGAAAGGATCCCTGAAAGTATTGGCAACATGGATTCACTTCAGATATTGGATTTAGAAAGGAATGAATTGCAACTCTTACCTCAATCGATTGGAGCCCTACAATCCTTAAAAATATTAAATTTAAGTGATAACAAGTTAGAAAATTTACCTGATACAATAGGCTCCCTTCACTCACTTAACTATTTAAACATTTCAAGGAATAGATTACTTGAAGTACCAGGTTCTCTACTTTCTCTAAAATCTTTGAAAGAACTATATGTAGGAGATAATAAATTTAATGAAATTTCTGATGTACTTGAAATTTTGGAAAATAAAGGAATAGAGATTTACTATTGAGCTTCATAGAAATGACCCCTATTCTTAAAAATATGATTGCTAAGAAGGTCATAGCATTTTTTTAAAATAAAATTTAAATTTTTACTCTTACATGAAGAATATAGGAGTAGACAATTAATTATTAATTAATAAGATAAGGTGTTATGGTAGGAACTAATGAAAGAAAAATGATATTGAAATATCTGGCTAACCATGAATGATGGAGGATATAAAATCCTTTGATGCGCTCTTTTAGCTTGACTTTTTCACTACCTGATAACATTGACGAGGAGAATATAGAAGCAAACTTAGATAAAGGGATATTGACCATAAAACTTCCTAAAGTTGAACCTCCAGAGCCAGTTAAGAAGAAGATTGATATTAAGTAATGAGAAAATAGGATTTTTTCAAAATAATTCAATCTTTTTTTTTCTCCTTAATTAATAATTGGATTCATTTTTATGAAAACTTTTTTTATTCTTACACCACATTAAAATCATGATCAATCGAGGGGAAAAAACGGAATGGAATCAAAAGTCTTTTTATTTGGATTAAATAACGCTGGTAAAAAATCTTTAACCGACCTTATAAAAAAAACGGTTCCTTCAGAAAGTGATTCAAGTTTAACTGAAAGAATTAATAAGATGATTTTAAGAGACATTCAATTCATTTCCTGGGATTTATCTGAAATAGATGACTTTAAGGAAGTTTGGAAACAGAATTCTGAAGAAATTAAAGCATTGATATTTGTTCTAGATGTCTCCGAATCAAATATATTTTTCAAAGCAAAAAAGAAATTTTATGATGTTATTCATGAATTAGATACTAATACTTCTCCCCTGATTTTTTGCTTTCATAAAATGGATTTACCAACTGCAGAAAGTAATTATGTCAAAGCCCGCGATTTATTCGAACTTCAAACCATTACTAAACGCAAGGTTTACAGATTGCAGACTTCAATAAATAATCCTAAAGAGATTGCGTTTTTGAGAAATCAATTAGTCGAGATCATCGAGAGTTCACGTTGGGGATAAATACTTGCTTATTGAGTATTGTAGAGTTCTTCTATTTCTTGAACGGTCGTGACGTCTTTAGGACCTTTTTCTGGCCGAAATCGCTTGAATACTGGGAATCTCATGGAATATCCTAAAGAAGAGAATTTGTCGCTTATCGTTATTTCATCTCCAATGATTTCGATCACGATTTCAGGTCTGAGCCATTGATCAGGCTCGTCATCACATGCCAAGTTATTAGGTTTTCTTTCTACTTTTAATTCTTCCGTTTCCTTCATTAATGATTCCATTATTTCATCGGTCCATCCGGATGCTATTCGAGTAAATGCTTCAAAAAGATCATTTTCTGGATCGTATACTGCACCTATATAGGTTCCATACACGCCCTTCCTCCTCCCTCTACCATAAAAAGCTCCAATTAAGACTACATCTACGGAATCTTTTAATTTTCCCCCTTCTAATCCTTTTAACTTTATCCACAAAAATCCACGGTTGCCTGCTTGATAAAACGAATCATCTTTAATGGATTTTGCCATGATTCCTTCAGTTCCTTGCTTCCTGGCCTCGTGAAAGAAATTTATTAATTCTTCAGTAGAATTAATCAATCGTGATGTTACCAATTGAAGTTCATCCCGCTCGATGACAATTTCTTCGAGTTTTTTCCTACGGTCTTGGAGGGGTTTATCTATAAATGATGCGTCTTCATGTTTTAAAAGATCAAACAAGAACAAGCATACTGGTACTTCCTTGGATATATCTTCTACATCGTATTTTCTCCTTCGCTTGCTTAACACTTGGAAGGGAAGCATTTTTTCATAAAAAGGATCCATGGCAACTACTTCACCCTCTAAGATAACATTTTTTGCCTTGATATTTTGCTTGATTATCTCACAAACATCGGGATATTGTTCTGAAATGTTTAACAATCTTCTTGAAAATAAGATGACCTCCTCATCCATCTTGTGGATTTGCAGTCTTTCTCCGTCTAATTTATATTCTGCAATGCAAGGAGTTCCTAATCGATCCATTATTTCTACATGAGGCACACGAGAGGCAAGCATGTTTCGAACTGGTACGCCATAAGAGATCTTAATTTTTTTTATTTCTTCCATGCCTTTTTCGACTAAAATTTTCACTACCTCCCCCAGATCGGGATGTAAATTAAACGCTCTCTCAATTAGATCCCTATTGTCTCTATCCCCGGTAAATCCGATAGCCAATCCATCAATAATGGTTTGAGTAGAAACACCAACTCTTAAAGTTGAAGTTATGATTCGTAACAAATATTTGGTTTCCAATGGTGTGGATTTTCCCATCAATCCTCTTAATACTCCTAGTTTTCTGTCATGTGAGCCGGGTCCTTCTGTCATTGCTATTTTTTTCAATTCAGCATATAACTCTGAAATTTCTATGGATTCTTCTCCAAAATCTAACAATGATTTTTGCTTTTTTCTTTTTTTAGACAGAATGATTTCTGCAGCCGCACCCACATCACCTTTCTTTAGCAAAATCTGTTTTATTTTTGTTGTATCTATACCTGAATGAACGGATAATGCTTCAACTATCATTTTTTCAGCAATACCCATTTTTGGAAATTGCTTAATGTTTGAAACTAATTGTCCTTGTAATAAATATATTATTTTATCTAAATCATCCATATCCTGACTTTTGTCAATTTCTTTGAAAAAATTAGAAATGAAATCAATCATTTCCAATCGTTTTGTAGTATTTTCCAGTTCAAAAAACAAATTTGCTAATGCTCGAAATTTCATGAAAGAAACCTTAAATTCATTCTACTGATAATATTATTTTATTCCATGAATAAATAATAACCTTATATTGATATATAATACATAATTTCATTTTAAAAAAAATTAAGAAAAAAAGGATTATAACAACTTTGAAAGCTCAACATATTTCTTTTTAATGCTGTTTGTAATGTTCGTACTTAACCCTGAAAATGAATTAGGTGAAAATTTTATTACTCCTTCTTTTACAGAAAATTGGCAAATTGGCCCATCCATGATTTCAACGGTATAACTCCCATCTTTTTTTCGACTTACCCAAATATCATCATAGAAATCTAACACAGATTTTAAAACAAACGCAATCCGAGCCTCTTCTATCTGACTTTCCGTTCCCTCTTTTTGAGTGGATTTAACCTCAGAAGTTGGTTTTGTAGAGGGTGCTGGTTTGCTTTTTTCATCATATTCTGAAGCAATTGCTTCAACAGGCTTGGTTGGGGGTGGAGAGACTGCTGCTGGTTTTACTTGAGGCTTTATCTCGGGTATAGGTTCTGATTTTGGGGCAGGAGGCTGTTCTTTTATAACAGCAGGTTTAGGCTTTAGTGCTCCCGCTTCTGCAGTTCCAAATGTTATTACATTATTATCTAATTCTGAATATTCTTTATTTAAAACTTCTTGAAATTGCGCATTTAATTTATCTGTCTCTGGATCTCTTCCTATTTTTCTTTCATCAATTTCAATTATTTTTTTAAGGTCTCTTCCGATAATTGATTTTCCAACGGTATATCCGTGGCCTTTAAGGGATTCTGCTTGCCTCAATGCAGTTCTCCGAGCGACTAAGCCTTGCTTGGCTCCATGAAATAACCAAACTACTTGATTCGATTCATCCAAAACTATTATCGAACGTTCAGGAGTAAGATTTGCTTTATCCCACTTAATTGGCTGACTTACCCCTCCTTCTAATACATTAAACATTATCGCGTAATTCATATGCTTCTCTCAACACTTCACTTTGATTCTGGTTTTTATCAAACATCAATATTGTTAAAAATAAAATAGTGTTAATTAATTTAAAAATTAATTTTTTAAATTATTTGCTTTGTAGTGAAGAAAAATAAAAAGAAAAAATTTCTAATTACTTGCTTTCTTAAATAATCTAGCTAATAATAAGATTGGATGCAATCAGGTTTTAGATGGTTTTTTATGAATGATAAAATATTAAAATTAACAATACCCAAAGGCAGCCTACAGGATGTGGTCGTTTCTTTTTTCGAAAGAGCCGGTCTTAAATTAAGCTTTGCTTCGAGTAGAGATTATAGACCTTCAATTAGTGATCCTGAAATATACGTGAAATTACTACGCCCTCAGGAAATACCCAATTATTTAATTGGTGAAGATGAATTTGATGTCGGCATATCTGGAATAGACTGGGTTAAAGAAACAAATGCAGATGTGGAAATTGTCCTAGATTTAGAAATCGGCGGAGTTAAAATTGTCTTTTGCGTGCCCACCACCTGGGACAAGATTAATACAGTAGACGATCTTTTAAAAAAATTTTACGATGATAAAAAGGTATTACGAATCTCAACAGAATACTTAACCGTATCATTAGATTTTTTGAAAAATAATGCGACTTATAAACAACTATATGGAGATAAAGCCCCATTAGTCATTACTCCTTGGAAGACTTGGGGAGAGAATAAACGAGTAAAGATTTTCCTATCATTTGGTGCCACCGAAGCTAAACCCCCAGAAGAGGTTGATGCCATAATCGATAATACTCAGACAGGATCAACATTGAGAGCTAACAACCTTAAAATTATAGAGGTTATTGATTCATCAACAGCAGTTTTAATTGCCAATAAGTATGCTCTGAAAGATGATTGGAAGAAAGAAAAAATAAAAGATTTGAAGGTTTTATTGCTTGGAGTGATAGAAGCATCTAAGAAACTTCACATTTTTATGAATGTGAGAGAAGAGAACTTAAATAAAATATTGGGAAAACTTCCTGCCTTAAAGAGGCCCACCATTTCTAAACTCGCGGGAGAGAATACAGAAGGATGGTTTGCTATTAATACAATTATAAAGAAAGAGGAATTTTTAAGTTTGATCCCACTCCTCAGGAAATATGCACAAGGATTGGTTGTCCATGAACCACGGCAGATATTGCCCCTAGAACTAATAAAATAATTGATGGATGATTTTCTTGAACTCTATTAGAATAATTAATTCAGATAAGATTACAGAAAAGTCTATTTCAGAATTCATTCCAAGACAAGAATTTCAATTTGATAATATTAAGGAGAATGTTTTACAAATTATAAATGAAGTCAGGCAGCAAGGAGATGGAGCAATAGTCAAATTTTCAAGACTATATGATAATATCGAAATGAGTGAAACTGAGATAAGAGTATCTAAAGATGAGATTCAGACCGCGTATAGTAATATAGATCAAGATTTATTAAATGCCTTAAAATATGCCAAAAAAAATCTAATAAAATTTCATGAAGCTCAAATAAGAGATGAATGGGAAATAGAGATTGAGAAAGGTGTTAAGGCGGGACAGATTTATAGACCTTTAGAATCGGTCGGAATCTACGTTCCTGGAGGTCAAGCAATATATCCAAGTACCGTGCTAATGGCTGCTACACCCGCTTATGTAGCAGGGGTTAAGGAAATAATAATGTGCTCACCTCCTCAATCCGATGGAAAAGTAGCTCCTGAAATTCTGGTCGCAGCAAAAGAATTTGGGATTAAGAAGATATACAAGGTTGGAGGTGCTCAAGCTATTGCCGCAATGACATATGGCACAAAAACAATTCCCAAAGTACAAAAAGTGGTGGGACCAGGGAATAAATGGGTTAATGTTGCGAAACAATTATTATCGAATGAAATAGCAATAGACAATCCAGCAGGACCATCTGAGATACTAATTATTGCAGATGAAACTGCAGATTTCAGATTCGTCATCTTAGATTTCATTTCACAAATCGAGCATGATCCCGATAACATGGGAATAATCGTTTCTACTTCTTTAGAACTCATTGAAAAATTCAGAGCTAATTTAGATTCTTTTATTCAGAAATCAGAGAGAAAAGAAATAATTAAAGCTGCTTTAAATAACTCATTAATAATAAAGGCAACTGATTTAGCTGATTGCACGAGAGTATGTAATATCATCGCACCTGAACACGTAGAGATTTTAATTAATAATCCAAAAGCCTTGATCAAAAATATCTATAATGCAGGAGCTATCTTTTTAGGAACTTTTACACCAGTTCCTCTAGGAGATTATTCGGCAGGAACGAATCACGTATTACCCACTGGTGGAAATGCAAAAAAATATTCTGGATTAAATATTTTCGACTTCTTAAAAACCATTCAGACACTGGAATGTGATAGACAAGGGCTCAAAATTTTGAAGAATTCAGCATCCAAAATTGCAGAATTTGAAGGATTACTTGCCCATAAAAAAGCAATTGAAGAGAGATTAAAAAACAAAAAATAAATTACATTAAATTTTTGTAATTATATAAAATCACTAAGAAATACCATTTTAATTCCCAAAAATATAAAAAAATATTGGTCGTGTAAATGGATTTAAATAACTTAATTAGAAAATCATTAAAAAGATATTCAGCATATGAACCGGGAGAACAACCTACTGGAAGCGGGTGGATAAAGCTTAATACTAATGAAAATCCTTATCCTCCCGTCCCTGAAATTATTGAAGATATTAAGAATGCATTAAATGAAAGACTTAACAGGTATCCTGATCCCTTAGCCCTTGAAGTTCGCAAGGCATTACTAAATCAATTTCTCAAGGATAAAGATACGTTAACCAATAGAAACACCGTGTTCATTGGAAATGGCTGTGATGAAGTATTAGACATAACTTGTAAAGTCTTCATAGATCCAGGGGACGAAATCGTGATGTTCTATCCTACTTATGGGATGTACAGTGTCTTGGCATCACTTTATAATGCTAAAATTACTGAAATCAAATTAAAAGATGATTTTTCCGTTCCTGAGTCTGCTTATGAGGCAAACGGAAAATTAATGTTTATCAACTCACCAAATAATCCAAATGGGAAGTCATTTGATAACGATACGATCTCCAAAATATGCCGTAATTTTCCAGGCATAGTTGTGATTGATGAGACATATGCAGATTTTTCTGATACGACCTGTCTACCTCTGTTAAAGAACATTAAAAACTTAATTGTAGCACGTACATTTTCTAAGATCTTTTCCCTGGCGTCTTTACGTTTTGGATATGCTTTGGCAGATTCCGATATTATCAAGGAAATGAATAGAGTAAAATTACCTTATAATTCAAATTACATCGCTCAAGTAGCAGCGATATCATGCATTAAACATAGGAATAAATTATTTGAACAAAATAAAAAAATCATTGAAGAACGCAAAAGAATATCGAATGAATTAGACTCTTACCAAGGAATTACCGTATTACCGTCAGACGCCAACTTTATTCTAATAAAATTTGATGAGAAATCAATTGCTTTAAAATTTGTGTGGGATTTAAGAGATAAATATAAAATAATAATCAGACATTTTAATAAACCGGGCTTGTATCAATATATAAGAATAACCATTGGCACGATCGAAGAGAATAATAAATTGTTAGATGCATTTGAAGAACTTAAAAATAAATATTTATAAAATTTAATCATTAAATATAACGTGTTAAAAAGTCTTCATCAGTCATGATATTTTTTTTACGTTTATTATAATCATTTTTTTGAGTTGATATAAAATCTCACTATTTTTCAGGAAGGACGAAAAAGCAGCAATAGAATGCCCGCATTGTGGATATAAAATGGTAGCGCCTTATCCAAAAGATAATTTATGTCCTAATTGTAGAAAAAACTTCTTGGAATTGGAAAAATTCGACCAAGTAGAAAAGAAAAAAAAAGACAAAAAGAAAAAAAAATCAAAAAAAAAGCCAGTAGAAGACGATTTAAAACCAAAAGAGTTTATACCTAAAGAACTCGATTTATCTCAAAAATTAGAAGGAAAAGTAAAAGTAAAAAAACCTCCTAGCGAATTAAAAAAATTAGGTGATAAAATTGATTTGCAAAAAGGAGATTATATC
>SDNN01000277.1 GCA_004524425.1 Promethearchaeota archaeon | reverse complement strand
AGTGATTAGCTATTTTCTTTATTTTTAAGAATAATTCTTGCATCAACACAAATTAATCCTTTATCATAAATAAAAACGGGATTCAAATCCATTTCATAAATTTCTTCGTTTTTTACTACCAAATCTGAAATTTTTAATAAAACGTCCACAATCGCATCAATATCTGCCTTGGGTTTCCCTCGATAGCCATCCAATATGGGAAATCCTTTAATTTCATGTATCATCTCTTTTGCGTCGTATTCCGTAATAGGAGCGATTCTAAAACTCACATCTTCTAAAAGTTCCACTAGAATGCCACCAATTCCAAACATTAATGCTGGTCCAAATTGAGCGTCGGTGGTCATGCCGATTATGAGTTCGGTAATGGGTTCACCTGCCATTTTTTGAACTGAAATCTTTTTTTCTGTCTGAGATTCAATTGCCATCAACTCATTAAACGCTTTCTCCACGTCTTCTTTATTTTTAATGTTTAACTTTACGGCACCTGTATCAGACTTATGAACGATGTCTTCTGCCATTAATTTCATGACAACGGGAAATCCAATCTCTTGTGCGGCAGATATGGTTTCTTCTTTCGATGTGGTTAATTTTTGTTCTGGAATAGGAATCCCAATCTCTTTAAGTAGTTCTTTAGATTCAAATTCAGTGAGCACGTTATCCCCGCTATCAACTTTTTTCTTTAACACTTCGGTAATATTCATTCTAATTCTCTCAATTCTTATTTAGAATTGTCTTTTTTTAAGTTCCAAAAGCTTAATAAAATTAATTTTGAAAAAGATTTAAAATTAATGAAAAGATTAATTATTAAAATATAGATTCCAATAACTCTATTCTATTATTATCACATTATAATGGTAATCAGAAAACAAGAAGCCATGTCACTCTTATTGAGAAATTTTATTGAGTCTCAAAAAGAAGTGGAAATCGCGTTCATTTATTCCCGCCAGGGGCTCTTAATTTCAAAATATGGAGAGTTAAAATTAAGTCGTAGTGAACTCGATGAAGATGAGGTGGAAAAAATTCATGGTGCCATTTCAGCTCTGATAGAAAATTTATTGGAAAAAATAACACTGGAATACAAAATTGGCCATTTTGGAACGGGTTCCTTTGAAACTACTGATCATCGCATCATATTTCTTGAAGCAGGTCCAGAGGCTATATTACTTTGCGTGTGTAATTATAATGTTAATCTCAATAAATTATTCCCCATAGCTTATCTGGTCGTGGAAAAAATAGCTCAAATTCTCGAAGAGAGTTTTGATTATGAATACAGTAATCTAGAAATCCCCGATTTGACAATAACCGATAATTTTTCATTAGGGTTAGAAAAGCAACCCTCATCTAAGCAAAAGGAGATCGTTGAAAAAGTTAAAATGGAGCATCATCTAAAAATCG
This sequence comes from Promethearchaeota archaeon, assembly GCA_004524425.1. The sequence continues at coordinate 1,871 of SDNN01000277.1, read as the reverse complement.
GTAAAAGGATGATGAAAAATTTCAAGTTAATCATATTAGGGTCAGCTGCGGTCGGAAAAACAACCTTGGTAAGCAGTTTTCTAAAAAAAGAACAAATTGAGGATTATCGGCCAACCTTAGGCATAGCGATATCCGCTCAAAATTATTTCATTCAAGGATTTAAGGATGATATGATAAGATTTTTAATCTATGATTTAGCTGGACAAGAATTCTTTAAGAGAGTAAGGCATGAGTATTATGCAGGATCCAATTGTGTTTTTGTTGTTTATGATATCACCAGAAGAGATACGTTTAAGGAAGCAATTGATTTTTGGTATAAAGATGCACGGAATGAGTTAGGCAATATTCCATTTGTTCTCATTGGTAATAAAATTGACTTGGAAGATCAACGAGAGGTAAGCTATGAGGAAGGACGGAAAATGGCAGAAGAAATCAGCTCTTTTTTCATAGAGACTTCTGCGTTAAAAAATATAAACGTGGAAGATACCTTTAAGATCATTGGTATTGGACTTTTTTTTAAAAAAATATGAAAAAATTAAAGGTTAAATTAAAATATAATTTTCTTTAATAGAGTTATAAATGGAACTCCGTTCCAACAACACCTAAGGTATGCGAGGGATGGCGTGCCATGATCCTGTTGAACTCAAAGCCCGTGCAATGCATTCCACATGTAATTTCTGGATTTAAACTTTCAATATATTTTACTTTTTGTTCAACCATCTCAGGTGGGTTCCACTCTTCATGAAAACCACCAATAGCGGCATAAACTTTATCAATCCCCGTTAATTTTTGCCCGTGCTTGATAGTATTCATTATTCCGCAGTGCCCACAACCTGTAATTACTGCTAAGCCTTTATCTTTTACATTAATATAAATCGCAGTCTCGTCTCTAAAAAGATGTTTTTCAAATTCCTTTCTACTTTTTTGAATGTAAAGTCCTTTTGTAACCTCATCTACGTCGAAAAGTTCAATTTCACCACTAGTTGCTATTCCATCAAATAACTTTATTGGTTCATTAGCTTCGATGATTTTAACACCTTGTTCTTCAGCTAAATTAGAGATGAGATTTTTGTTAAATGGAGGTAATTTCCGACTTATTTTTAATTTTCCTTCTCTTTCTAATGTTTTTAAATTAGGTCCTAATTCTTCTGCTGGGATTTCTTCACCGGTCGTGCTAACTGCTGCATAATTCTGATCAAATACTCTTGGATTTAAAATTATCTCTGTTCCCTCTTTAAGTAATGGCATTACCTTAGTTAGACCTCCCCAGTGATCAAAATGCCCGTGAGAAAGAATTAACTTTTCAACCGTGCTTAAATCAATTCCAAATTGATTAGCATTTTCTATTATCATTTGAGTAATACTCCCGGTATCAAGTAAAAATAAACGAGTGAGATCTCCATCTTTTATTTCCATGCTCATTGAAAACCCATGTTCGCCAACCGCTCTATTAGCCGTAGGTCCTGGTTGTATTACCTTTCCTTTAAATTTATCATCGGTCAATAAAGTGACACTAGTTGTGTTTGTTGTAAGGACCTTAAGAACTACTTTACCACTTTCTATTCCATCAGTTATATTTACACTCATTTTAATCAGTTCTGAAATTTTGTTATAGTTAATATATAATTAATTAAGATACTATTTAAACTTAAAAATACGAGTAAAAAAATGGTTAGAGGGCTCTATCTAAACTTAGAATATTAAAAGCTTTTAATTTGAAATAAAAAATAATAAAAAAAAAATAATTTTATTGAGATCGATGGTGTTCAGTAAGTCTTGTCTGCCAAATGGGGTCCTTGTGTTGCCTTCGTCTAATCAAATATTTTCTCATTTCCTCGGCAGGTAGTATCCAGATAGATCCCATGAAGATT
>SDNN01000276.1 GCA_004524425.1 Promethearchaeota archaeon | reverse complement strand
GACATAATTATTAAGATAATGGGCGAAAACACCTAATTGTCCTCCTTGAAGATGGGTATAAAGCGGCATGAATGCATTAATCGTTTCTTCAGAACGCTTGAATAAAACATTTATTAATTCAATTAATTTTTCGGATGTTTTATTCAATTCATCTCTAATTTTTAGTCTCAGATCAACCGAAATTTGATCATTTCTGGATCTCCCTGTATGGATTTTTCCCCCAATCTCAATTCCAATGTCGTCTATTACTAATTTTTCTATAAAGGGATGAATGTCTTCAAAGTTGTGATCTAATTTAAGTTTATGATTAGTAATTTTTTTTCTTATTTTCTCTAAGGAAATTAAAATCTTTTTAATTTCTTCACCGGCTAAGATCCCTTGCTCATAGAGCATGATATCGTGGGCTTGAGTTCCTGTTATATCTTCTTCAACAATCCATAGATCGTCTTCCAATGAAGATAAAAAATTTAAGACTTTTTCATTCATGGGAAGATCTAATCTACTTCTATAAAAATCCTTAGGCATAATCTTTCTCAAAATTTAGTGAAGTTTTTAATATTTTCGTGGAAGTAAATATTGATGATTTTAACCTATCACGAGTTCGATTTATTTTTTACCTTTTTATTAGTAAGTATGATTACCTTAGTAATTAATATTGTTTTTTATGTATATAAGAGAAGGGGATATTCCTTAAATCACATGAAGTTGCTCGTGATAACTAGTTTAATTGTCTCATCTTATTTTTTGGTTGTTGGCTTACCTTTTTTCATTTTAAACAAGCCAACAATTATCATTAACTCTTTTGAAAAATATTGGAATCAAATCCTCTTTTTTAATTTATCAATTTTTTTTTTATTCATTTCATTGATAATTTTATTATTCCCCTCTCTTGATATTGATAAAAGCAAGATACTATTAGAAATTCCTTCATTTAAAAATGCCAAAAGAGGAAAGATTAAAATAGGTCGGGTTTTGAAAGGAAATAGAAGAAGATATGAATTTAGTTTATCAATAAAAGATCTTGAAAAACACATGTTTATTTGTGGAGCAACAGGAACAGGAAAAAGTAATTTTATTCAAAATTTTTTAATAAATTTCAAAAAGAATTATAATATCCCATTTTTCCTGGTTGAATTTAAAGGGGAATATCATTTTTTACAAGAAGAAATTGATGACGTTATAATTCTCTTGCCTGGGGAGAATTTTTCTCTGAATATCTTTAATCCAGAAAACACCAATCCCATAATACATGGAGAAAGAATATTCGATATTTTGAAAAGTGGAAATTTCCTTGACGACAGTAGTGCTGAATACTCTCCTCAGATGGAAAAGGTTCTAGTGGAAATCTTGGTTAACGTGTGTAAAAATGGAAAATACCAAAGTTGGAATGGTTTTGAATTTCATTGTAAAGAATATTTAAAGAAAAATCTAAATACCATTCCAATGCTCAAGCAAACCTTAATTAGCATTAAAAATCGTATTAGACGATTTTCTGATGGACCGTTGAAAGCAATTTTTGAAACCAATGAAAAATTTAAAATTAAAGAGCTGTTCAAAAGAAATGTAATATTAGATTTAAGTTCAATAATCCGTCTTGGTGGAGAGAAAGAAGATGCTTTATTTTTTTTGAATATGATATTGAAATATCTTTGGGATCGGAATCTTACAAGAGGAGCCTATAATTTCAAAGGAATAAGACATTTAACTATAATAGAAGATGCTCAATACTTTGCGCCTCAAGGGTTACAAAAAAAAAATAAATTGACCTCATACTTAGAAGATATTGCCCTTCTCCAAAGAGGTACAGGTGAATGTCTAATTTCTCTTGCTACGAGACCGAATATAAGTAGAGAAATCTTAGCTAATTGTGGTGTTTTGGTTAGTTATCAAAATCATATTGAAAAAGATTTAATGTGTGAATTATTAAATCTTGATCAAGAAAAAAAACATCTGCTCTCTAATTTAGAAGAAGGTGAAGCAATTATTCGAATCAATTCAATCAAGGAACCCTTCTTACTTTGGGTACCCCTTATTTTAAGAGATTATCCTGAATTTATTGATATTAATAATAAAAATAAAAAGATCATGGGAAAAACAGAAGGGAGAGCAATTGACTTAGAACTTGATAAAAAACCCGTGAGACATGTTTCTTTATTTTCGAGCAAAATTTCTGAGAGCTTAAGAAAAATTATAAATAAAATTAAAACTAAAATCAAGAAGTATTCCAAATTAGTTAAAAATACGATATCTACAAATCTTACTTGGAAAAAAGAGCGAAAACACGTGCTAGATTCTAAGAATTCCAAAATAGATCAAGAGAAGCGTTTAGATCAATTAGATCAAAATCCAAGAATGTTAAAAAAAGAAAAATATCGAAAAACGAGAAAAAATGAGTTATTTTCAAATGCCTATGACGTTTTAAATGACAAATCGGGTAAAAATATTATTAATAATTCAAAAGAAATATTAAATAATAATAAGGATTTTGAAGGATTTCCAATAAAAGAAATTAATAAAATCGACAACTACGATGAATTAAAAACATATGTCGATAAATTATATACTCTTGAAAAAAGCAAAACTGATTGAATCGAAAACTTTATCTTTTAATTTTTAATTCGGAAATCTTTAACTCTTAAATTAGATTTTAAAATAGTGGTTCAATTCTTATTATTATAAATAAAATAGAGAGTGAATAAACTTTACAATATTTGGAATAGTTGGAAAACCGAGCAGTGGAAAATCCACATTTTTAAATGCGGCTTGTTTAACGAGTGCTGAAGTAAGTGAATTACCCTTTACCACTATTGAAGCCAATAAAGGAATTGCTTATGCCAAAATCAAATGCGTTTGTAAAGAGATGAATGTCAAGGATAATCCAAAAAATTCAATATGCGTTAATGGAAATCGTTTTATACCCCTAAATTTATTAGACGTGGCAGGATTAGTTCCCGGAGCTCACGAGGGAAAAGGATTGGGAAATAAGTTTTTGAATGATCTCAGTAGGGCCGATGTTTTATTACATATTATTGATACTACAGGTTCTCTTGATAAATCTGGAAATAGAGTCGCTCCTGGCGAAAATGATCCCTACGAGGATGTTTTATTTTTAGAAGAAGAATTAGATTATTGGGTAAAAGATGTCCTTGAAAGAGAAGATTGGAATAGAGTTTCAAAAACAGCCCGAGACAAAAATATAATGACTAAAGAATTAGCAAACAGGCTCTCAGGACTCAAGATAACTCGAACACACATATTAAAGGCATTAAAGGAGTCAAGACTG
>SDNN01000275.1 GCA_004524425.1 Promethearchaeota archaeon | reverse complement strand
TACAGAAATACATTACCTTCTTTATTGATTCCTTTGCTAACTTTCAATTTTTCAACCATCCTCATAGCAATAAAAGTAATGATGAATGGATTGGATTATTTAAGAACCTTAACCTGGAAGTTATTGAATACCAAATCGAAAAAATAGCTCCTTTCATACATCAAGTAACATATCTTCTAAAAAGCTAATTCAAGGATATTCACGCAATTTCAAACCTTTTGTTTAAAAATCTTAAGTCTCTTATTTTATAAATAAGAACAAATACTGTTCTACTAAATCATTAATATAACTAGGTTGGTAAAAATTTATAATTCTCTCAAGCAATTCAATGATAAAGTTTATAGTGGAATGAAAGTAGGAAACTCTCATGTTTGGAATTACAAAAATGGTCTGTGGCGTGAAACAAAATTAACTCCAGATAGATGGGAATTTATTTTCAATGCACTAAAGACAAGAACAAAAATGGCTCCAAAAAATTCGGGAGCAAAAATTAATACGAAATACCATTGGTTTATGATGGCAGACCAATTAGCTACGAAAATAAACCAGAACTCTTACATGACTTCAATGAAAGGACTTAAATTTAAGGTGGGACATAAAAGACCTCATTGGAAAACTTTTACCTATGGATATTCGGAACAGATCAGTTATAAGGAACGGATAATCAAATTCTTGGAGACGATAATTTCTGAATTAAGAAATGGACAATATGATTTAATCGATCCTTCTGAATTTGAAGATCAAACTAAACCTGTGATATTCAAGTAATGTTTAAAAAAAATTTTGGAATTGCTAAACTTCGTGATTGAGAGTCCGGATCAATCTCGAATTTATTATAAATTATCAGAGCATGAATTATTAAATATTTTATCTTAATTAAGATCGTTAATGGCTTCTTACAACTTCGAAAGCATCGACATTACCCGTCATGTAGAGGAATACAAGGGTAAGAAATTAGAAGAAATTTTTCACAATTATAATACCATCAATAACGAAATGGGCCAATTCATGGAACTGGTATGGGAAGATTTTGAAATTCCTTCTGATTTACATCTCCTCATCAGCAAGAAAAGAATTCTCAGAAATTTGAAAACAGTTTATTTCATTGGAAAAGTTATAGAAAAGCAATTGTATCGTAGAGGAGTACGAAGTCTTTATGATTTAAAATCTCACATTAGATATAGACATTCTGTTAATGAAATTTTGAATTTGATTAAAGAGAGGAATTATTGCAAATTATCTCAGAATAGATATATTTATGATATAGATGTGTCATTTTGTTTTGATAAAGAGGATCTTCTTTTTCTCGATATAGAAACATTAGGTATCTATGATTCTCCTGTGATCGCTGTTGGTCTTGGTTTTTATAGAAATGATGTATTTCAAGTAAGGATTCTGTTTGCTCGGGAATTAGAGGAAGAAATTGCGATTTGTGAACATTTAAAAAATGAGATTCTTCCTCAATTCAAATGTTTTGTCACCTATAATGGTAAGAGTTTTGATATCCCGTATTTAGCTAATAGATTCTTGTATTTCTTCGATGAGAACCCTATGATTTCAGAGGATGATGTTCCATATGAGAAAACAAACACGTTATATCATCATGTTGATTTATATCATAACTGTCGTAGAAAATATAAGGGTTTATTTTGTGATTATACGTTGACCAACATGGAAGAAAGTCTTCTTGACCTTAAAAGGCAGAATGAATTGCCTAGTAATTTAGTGGGGTTTTATTATCGGAAATATCAGAAAGATCCTGAAAGATATGTCGGATTGATTAAAGAAATTATCGAACACAATTATTATGACGTGTATTCCATGCCACTCATTCTTCAAAGACTATTAACCGAATAGTTCATGTACATTCTCAAGAGTATTTTTTCTTTTTAAACCTTATAATAATTTAATCAGATCCCTTAAATTTCCAACGAAATCTGGCTTAGGAGTATCTTCTTTTAAATGTGTCATTAGACTTTGAATCAAGAAAGTTGTACATCCAAGCGACTTTGCCACCATATCATTATGATCATCTCCAATTACAAAACAGTCTTCTGGATTTAGTTCGATTTTCGAAAAAATTTCTCTAAAATAGTCTAAATTTGGTTTTCTAGTTGAAAAATTCTCAGCATGAGTAATTAAATCAAAAGGTAGATCATCAATCCCAGCCCATGTCATTCGTGTTTTTATCGCATCAAAAATAAAAACTGGATCCGTAGCAATTACTATCTTATAATTTTTACTTATGACATGCTGGACTACTTTTCTTGATTCAGGACGCGGGTTGATGAATTGTTTCAATTCTAAATACTCATTTTTATAATAATTTCTTAACATCGATTCAGCCTCATCTTTCGTCAAATTAAAGGGAAGCAGAAATTCGTCCATGAATACCTCAAAATTTCTTTTTTTCGTTTTATTAGTTTTATTGATTGAAGCCGAATGATGTTTTATAAATTCCATTAAAGTCATTGAATTAGGAAAGATTTCATGTAAATGTTTATTATAACTTAACAAAAATCTATTTAAATCTATATCCAAGAGAGTTCCATCGAGATCAAACAATATGCCTTTTATTTCCTTTTTAAATTTCATGCAAATTTAAAATTATCTTTAAGTTACTTTGATTAATTATTTCTCATTCATTTAAAAACATTATTTGTTTAGGAAAATGTGCTCATGACAATATCCATGAAAAAAGAAACCTTTCTTGGAAATTTTACTTTTAATCAATAGTAAAGAAAAATTTAATTCTCTAAATAAATTAAAATATCAAGAATTAAAAATGAGTGAATTGGAAAAAAAATTATTTGATGAATCTTGGAATCATAAAAATAGAGATAAGATAATTAATCAGTTGAAAGACAAGAATTATGATGTAATTGTAATTGGGGCGGGAATCACCGGTACAGGGGTAGCAAGAGAAGCTGCAATGAGAGGCTTAAAAGTGGCAGTTGTAGACATGCAGGACTTTGCTGCGGGAACTTCCTCAAGGAGTTCGAAATTAGGTCATGGAGGGTTACGATATTTAGGATATGGAGAAATGGACTTAGTACATGAATCGACTACAGAAAGAAACTGGATGGTTGCACATATTCCCCATTTAATTAGACCAATACCTTTTCTTATTCCAGTTTTAAAAGGAGGCAAATATAAAAAGAGAGATATAGTAAGTGCTTTAAAAATTTACGATTTTTTAGGAAATAAGGATACTGAATTTAAAATATACAAGGAACATAAATGGTATAAGCCAGAGGGTGTTTTTGAATTAGAACCTGAATTACTTAGAGAAGGGGT
>SDNN01000063.1 GCA_004524425.1 Promethearchaeota archaeon | reverse complement strand
GGCCCCCCTTCAAGTTTAATATCAGAGCTTATGCTTCCCGTGAAATCCGCAACCAATCCGATATCAAGTGCAATGACTTGATCAATAGAATGATTTTTGAGGAAGTATAATGCACCTTCTGTGCCGATTTCTTCTCTCGTGGTCGCAACGATATAGAGATTTGAAGGGATGTTTATGGTACCAAAATCATTAACCAACGATTCCATGACTTTTTGAGTGAGCACGATACTACAAGTAAGTGCTGCAAGGTTGTCCATGGAATACCCTGAAATTATATCATCATTAATATCAGGATTCAGCAGACCAAAATCTCCTGAAAATACTATTGGTGCTCCAACATGGATTTGATAATCATTGATAACTTCATTTTTATTCTTAGCACCGACATATATCTCTAATTCTAGTGGATCAATCAATTCTTTTACTCTAAGTTTACTTGGGGTTGCATGGGTTGATCTACCAGAAATAATACCATTTATCCATTTACCATTTTTATTTAATATTTTTACTGTCTTTGAGACAAGCCATCTCCCTTCATATCCTCCTCTTTTTGAGAATTCCAAGCACCCATTTTTCTTGATCTTACGTATTGTTCCTCCTATTTCATCAACATGAGCTAAAATAGCAATGCTTTTCTTCCCTTTTGTTCCTTTAAACTTCACATGGTAATTTCCGAGAGAATCAGTTTTTACTGGAATGTCTTTAGAAGCCAAGAATTTCTCCATTTCTTTTTTAAACAATTCCCCCCGATCTTTTTCCATGCCTGAAGGTGCTCGGACAGAAGCTAGGGAGGTAATAATCCTTAATATTTCGTTTTTGTTCATTAATTATTCACTACTAATTTTAGTTATCGACTTGATTTTATAGAAGATTTATATTGATGTTTTTAATTTAACAGATTATAGAGAGATTAAAAAAATTTATGCGTGTTCAAGTTCCATATAATTGGAGAAAAATATTAAAGCTTTAGTCAGTAAAATTAATAATGAATTTGAATAAAGATAGAACTAATGATAGAATTTTTTAATGATATCTCATAATTAATAGAAAAAGAGTGTTGATGTGAATCATGGAAGAGAAAATAATGCAGATAATACTGAGCGCTGAAGATTCAATTAAAATAAAAGTAAGATTTAATGATACTGATGCCATGGGAATTGTGCATTTTAAGAATTATCTGGTATATTTTGATGATGGTTTTGTTAGTTTCATGAATAATATTCAAAATCCGCTGGCAATAGAAAATGCCGTGAGAAAAGGAATTGTTTTCCCCGTTAAAAAGATAACTATCACCTATGAAGGATCAGCTGAATTTGGGGATCATGTCATCGTCAAGACCCGCATAAAAAACCTGGGAGAAAAATCCATGACTTTTTTACATGATATTTATCGAGAATCTGATAACGCTTTATTGGCAAAAGTAGAATGCACGAGGGTCGTAATGGAATTGTCGACAAAAGAATTACTCAATGTGAAAAAATTTCTCGCTGATTTTGTTTAATTGGAGTCATATATTACCAAAAGATCAAATCTTAAAATATAAATTAGTACTAGAAAGTCTCTTTCTCAATTGAACTTATCCTATTGACAATTTGCCTGGCACATTCAGCAAAACTTCGATAAATGTTTTTTTTCTTGTCATACAACGCTACAGTTTCGTATATAACTGGATTCAAGATGTGGAACTCATTTTCGTTTTCGAACCAAAGATTTTCATCTTTCAATACTTGTAAAATTTCCTTTTTCCCTATTACATCGGGAAGATCTTGCTTGTTCAACATCAAGACCAATGGAATTTCCTTGATCAATTTTTTTTTTGCCACGCTTTTTAATTCTTTTAACGCTTCAATGTTGTCTTCAAAAAGATGGGTTTGAGAATCTACCACAAAAAGTACTCCATCAGTACCTTGAAATATTTTCTCTCTCAGTGGTTTATAACTTATTTGACCCGCAACGGTATATATATGATATTCCACTTGTTTTTGTTTTCTCGATTGAAACACACCTCGATCAAAATAAAGAGTTGCTCCACTGGCGCGTTGAATTTTGGTTAGACTTCCAACAGGAAAGACATCTTTATTTTGCTCTTTTGTCATTCTATATAGAGTATCGACTGAAGTAGTCTTTCCCGATCGATACATTCCCCAGTAAAGGACTTTTATGGCAATTTTGTTATCTTCTATTCTAACCAACTGGATCTACCTTAAATATAATTGTTTTTTTCAATATAAATAACTTTTTTTTTATAAATCATATCTCTGGTTCAAATTCATTTCGGATAAAATAGTTTTTGATATTTTTCCAAATTATATTGAGTTTAATTAAACAATAGAAGATTATTTTTATATTTAATATTTGACTTTTGGAGGTGGCACGTAAACCTCTCTCTGTCCGGTTCGTTGCAGTGCTGCTGCTTGTTCGGGACAATGAAAAGCACAGACACCGCAGCCTATACATTTTTTTTCATCTATGCAAGCTACCATCTCTACCAATTCTATTGCCTCCATGGGACATTTTTCAACACATGTTCCACAACCTAGACATTTATCTTCGTTGATATTTGCCAAATAGCTAGTTATGGCGTGATAAGGCATTATACCTTTATAAAAGAGAGAAAATATGCCACAACAACATTTGCAGCAATTACATATAGCTTCTTCATCTAATTCTGGTTTGAGATGAACGTGAAAAGCTTTATGAACAAGACCCTCTTGTTCAGCTATTTTTAATATTTCTTTAGTCTCTTCTTGTGAAATTGGAGTTCCAAATGCATGATTTATGGCAAATTGAGCACTTTTTCCCAATAAAAAACAGTTTTTTCTTTGATCAGTTACCTTGCACGGCTCATTCAGAAGATCTTTTTCATGCCTGCAATAACATGTGACAACTGCTATATCGTCATATTTATCAACGATTTTCGATACTTCTTCATAAGGTATCACTTGTTCGACAAGATCGCCCTCAATTTCTTCTTCTACAGGTACAATTCGATTTATCGGGGGAAAGTTTTTATATTCTTTTACGACATTATCATAATTTTTTTGGGTTGCCATGCTCATTTGTTTAAATAATTCTTCAAATAGATGAGCTAACCTTACCTGTTTTTCACCCGTTTCACCTCTCATTAAAGTATATTCGAACATTCCAGGGAATGGCCCTAATAAACGATAAACCATGATACCAGTAGATCTACTTGCTAGACCTACTAAAACACCATTATTCATGAGATCCTCCAGCATTCTATTCAGCGATTCATCATCAATATCTATTCTTTCTTTTATTTCATCAATATTTAGGTTAGGTTTTCTTTTAAACACCGTGATAATAAATTGCGCCTGATCTTCTGATATGATTGCCTTTAACAACTCGATGAGAGTTTCATTAATCGGTATGGGCATATTACCTGCCTTAATAACCGTTCTTGCTAATTTATACCATAATTTTTCAGTCAATTTGAACTAAATCTCCATAAGGGTAAATAATAAGGGAATAACTAAGATAATTAGCCCATTATATAAGTAGGTTGTGATTGATTTAGATATGAATCCCATTTTAAATGGGTTCTTTCACTAAAAAATACACATTTGTTGAATTGCATTCTGGACAATGCACTTTCGTTCCTTTAGAGGCATTATCATCTCTCCATTCAGCATCACAATCTAAACATCCATATCCCCTAAAACTTTCTTTAAAATTTACATTACCACCATAAACTCTAATAGTCTTTCCTTCGATGAGGGCTTTTGTGGCTTTCTGATGGGCACTATCCAATATTCTTGAAAATGTAGGTTGGGAGACTCCCATAGTTTCTGCCGCCTCCTTTTGATTCAGATTTCTATAATGCTTTAAACGCATTGCCTCAAACTCAGAAATCGTCAAAATAATAAAATTATCTGAATTTATGCCTGATTCTGGCATGTCTGCAAAATAAAAATTATTGGGTGTCCTCTTGACATATCGCATTCGAGTTCGGCGGCCCATTTTAAATCAAATGATAATTTTCTTTTTGTTATTTTTGAAATTAAATAATTATTCAGAAAAACGACTATTATTTCAAAAACAATTTTAAATTAAAAATTTTTGTATTATTATTAGTAATTTGTTATATCTCCAATAATTCTTAAACAATTTGCATTAATTCTTATTTTAATTTAATATCACAGTAGTTTGATTATGTGCGAGATTTTTAATAATTGCTTTTCATGTAAAGTTATGGAATTTAGAATTTTTATAGTTAAAACTATTGATTTGTTTATTATTGTAAGATTATCTTGAATCATATCACATATTTTTCTATACACCAATAGAACTTTTTTTCCTAATCTTTCTTCTTTTCGTAAAAATTCTAATCCTTTTTTTTTTTCTTAGAATAAATATAAAAATACCTTTGACTAATATTTTAAATTAATAGATTAAGTTTTTGAAAAAAATCTTAAAGTGTTTCCATGGAAAAATCAGATGTTTTGAAAGTAAAGCACTCAAAAGCAAACATGGCTTCTTACGGATTTGCTAAAGCTTTAAATGAGTTTATAGACATGGCATTCACGGCATTTGGATTTTACTTTTATGAAAGCGAAATTGGATTAAATGTTTGGCTTGTAGGATTAGGATATATAATCTTTGCCATATACAATGCAATCAATGATCCCTTGGTTGGCTACCTAACAGATAGGCCATTTAATTTCACGAAAAAATGGGGTAGAAGGTTTCCCTGGGTGATTATCGGCGGATTAATATGGATATTGAGCTACATACTTATATTTATACCTCCAGATGTTAATCCTGACTCGGGAGCATTGATCATTTTTGCTTGGTTAATATTTGCCACCTGTTTTTTTGATACTTTTGCTAGCATATTTTTTGTAAACTTTTCAGCTCTCTTTCCAGATAAATTTCGATCAGTTGAAGAAAGAAGAACTGCTAATGCTATAGCTACTCCAATTGGTATTTTGGGCATCGTTGCAGGAGGAGTTGTACCCCCACTATTCGTTGAATTCGGACAAATCAACACATACGTGATACAGGCGGGAATCATGCTCATAATAGGTGTTATCATATTAATGTTATCCATTCCAGGATGTCGAGAAGATCAAGTCACCATAGATCGGTACCTTTCAAGCTATGGTGTAAAAGCGGAGAGGGAATCATTTTTTAAGTCGTTGAAAAGAGCATTAAAACAAAAAAATTTCGTCATATTTATTATAAGTTATACTTTATATCGAAGTTTAGTGATATGTGCTCAATCTTCAATCCCCTACGTGATTCGGTTTGTATTGAAAATGGAAGCAAGTTCAATGACTTTAATAATGGCAGGTTTTCTTATTGGAGCAATCTTATCAGTTCCCTTATGGATGACATTAGCTCATAAAACTAATAACAATAAAAAAGTGATGTTAATCGCCGGATTCTTCTTAGCTTTTATAAGCATTCCATTGTCTTTTATTACTGATTATTATACCATGTTTTTCGTTTTGATAGTCTGGGGTGTGGCACTAGGGGGCTTCTGGGTCATGATAGCTCCAGTTTTAGCGGATGTCATTGATGAACACGTGGTACTATGTGAAAAACGTGAAGAAGGAATTTACATGGGTTTCCAGCAATTTTTTGGCAGGTTAGGCATTTTAGCTCAAGCAATTACCTTTATTATAATACATTCTCTCACTGGATTTGTAGAAGGCGCAGCAAGCCAATCACCAGAAGCTGTGTTAGGCATCCAACTTCATTTTGGTATAATACCATTTATATTCATGTTCATTGGAATGCTCATATTTGCCAAATGGTACGACATCACCCCTGAAAAAGCGACAGCAAATCAAGAAAAAGTAGAAGAATTATGCCTTTAAATATCAAGTAATTTATTTCTTTTTTTTAATTCTCTTTTTTGATTATTTTAATTGGAATCTCAAGAGAAAGATAAAATTAAGGTCATTTTTTTAGGTTGTTTGATCTGGTAAGTTATTCAGAATTATGGAAAAATTTTTAAGAATTACTATATGATTAAGTTCACAATTTCTTAAATCTTATTTTAAATTTGTAGGTGTTTAATATCAAGATTGAATTTGCCACCAGAGTTGGGAGACTTCCGCCATATATCTTTGCCGAGATTGAAGAATTAAAAACAGAGAAAAAAAAACAAGGAGTCGATCTAATTCCTCTAGGAATAGGAGATCCCGATCTAAATACTCCAGAGATTATTCTTAATGAAATGATCAACCAAGCTAAAGTTCCAGAAAATCAAAATTATCCGACAAGCATGGGAGAGGAATTCTTTAGAAGAGCCGTAGCAAGATGGTACGATGTGAGATTTGGTGTTGATTTAGATTTTAAAAATGAAATTACAAACGTAATAGGGGGTAAGGAAGGCGTGGCAAATATTGCCAGAGCCTTTGTCAATCCAGGTGATCTCGTGTTATGCCCAAATCCAGGATATCCAGTATATGAAAATGGAGCAACTAAATTATGCGATGGAGAGCCATATTTGATGCCTTTAGAGAAGAAAAATCATTTTCTTCCCGATATCGAAGCAATTAATCCAAAAATTCTAAAAAAAGCAAAAATGATGTACTTAAATTATCCTAACAATCCTACGGGGGCAATAGCACCAATTGAATATTTAAAGAAAGTTGTGGATTATGCGGAAGATTATAATTTCTTTATAGTGTATGATAATCCTTATTCTGAATTCACGTTTAATGATTACATCGCTCCATCATTACTTCAAATTAGTAGCGATCACGTAGAAATCAATAGTGCTTCAAAAATGTTCTGCATGACAGGATTCCGCTGCGGTTGGGCGGCTGGTAATGAAATATTGATAAGTGGTTTGCGAAAGATTAAGTCTCAGATCGATTCTGGATGTCCAATTTTCATTCAAAAGGCAGTTGTCAGGGGTTTAAATGAATATCAGTCAGAGAAAAAGCCCAAAATCGTTGAAGATAGCATGAAAATTTACGAAAAAAGAAGAGACGTTTTAATAAAAGGATTAAACAAAATGGGTTGGAAAACTGATAAACCTCAGGCAACATTCTACGTATGGACCTCAATTCCAGAAGGAGAGATAAATAGCATGGAATTTGTAAAAAAGCTCATAGAAATAGGAGTGATATTAACACCTGGGACAGGTTTTGGTCGCCATGGAGAAGGTTATGTACGTTTTGCGCTTACTCAGCCGGTTGATAGAATAAAAGAGGCATTGGAAAGAATTAAAAATCTATTTTGATAAAGCCTTTTTTGCAATATCTAAGGTTCATTATTAATTAAGCAGGTAAGCTTTAAATTTCCATGGATAAAAGAAGCATAAACTTATTTTTTGTTTTTATAATATTTAAACCAAAAGGAACGTCGTGTAATTTCATCCTCAATCTCAATTTCACCTGGTTTTATGTCACTAATATCCAATATCAGTGAAAATGGTGATTTAGTGCTTTTAGATTGGTTTTCATAAAAATCGACATTCATGTAGCTTTCAATTTTGTCTTGAATATTCCTTTCCATGTTCATGCACGTTTTAGTAAAATTGAGTTTCTTTATTAATATTGATAAGATTAAACTTCTAGTGATATTAATTAATATTTCTCGAATTAAATATATAAATCTTTGGATTAGATAAGCCAGAAAGCATAACGAGATAATATAATTAATTAAATTAATTTAATTAAAAAGCAAATTGATTAAACTTGGTTTTTAGCCGTAGAATATTTAAAAATTGATATTGATCATTTTAAATTGGAAAATTTACAATTTTAACAAATATTACCACGCTATTTTCTTTTCAGAAATAATACATTCTGCTGGCATGAAAAATCTCGAACAATCAAAAAAATTGGTTTTATCAAAAGATTTTTCTTCAATCTCCAGCATTGTAGTTCCTTCCTCTGTAATTAAAGTCATATTTCACCTCCTAAATCTCATTTTTTTATGCGATCTTAAGAATCAAACAAATATGACCTAGTTCAAATAAATTTCATGCGCCAAGCAAACAAACAAGAGAAAAATTTATAAGAAAAAGGTCAATTTGTTTGCTTGACTTATAGTAATACTACTACTACGCCTAATATTCCTAAACCAATTAATTTATCCGCAGCAGTATTACTTAAACTCATTATTATAAATATTATCTCGTGGTTGTATATAAATTTTTTCTTAAAAATATTAGGTTTAATCATATTACAACTATATTTTTAGAGATTTGAAGCAGACCTTGCAAAATTCTGCTTTTTGATTAATTCATAACGCTTTAATAAGCATTCTTTTAAAATTTAAATGCTATTTTATTTCATGCTTAATCATCGTTTAATTGAAGCGCCACGTGAACCTGAAAGATTCGTGGAGATGGCTGTTGAATTCATAAATAAACACTCACAAGATAAAAAAGTTTTTTGTGCTCTCTCAGGAGGGATAGATAGTGCGCTGACATATCTATTGTTAAAAAAAGCAAAAGTTAACGTCATACCTGTTTTTATAGACCATGGATTAATGAGGTTGATTAGAGGGATTGAGGAAAGAGAGCATGTAAAAAAATTATTTCCTGATGTCATTATAGTTGATATTAGAAAGGAATTTCTGCCCAAGATTTTTGGAGTAGCAGATGCTGAAGAAAAGAGAAAATTGTTTAAAAATGCCTATTCAGAGATAATAAGCAAGGTGATTAAAGACGAAAGTTGTGATCTACTGGCAGACGGTACCATTTTACCTGATATTGAAGAGAGTTTTGGAATAAAGATTTCTGATTTAAAGGAGACCATGAGCGTCCAACAAGAAAGAAAATTGATGGAAGAAAACATTAATGGATTTATAAAGAGCCAGCACAATTTAAACATCGAATATGAAGTTGAAGCAACGATCCAGCCCGTAGCAAGCTTAACTAAACACGAAGTACGGAAAATTCTTAAATACCTCAACATGCCCCCAGAATTAATTTATAGAAAAGCCTTTCCCGGTCCTGCACTTTCTGCCAGAATTATTGGTCCCGTGAATAAGGAGAACCTATCATTTGAAAAAAAGGTTCATGATATAGTTGAATCTTCCGTTGAAGAGTTTTATAATGAGAACTATGGGACTCCAATGATCATCAATGACAGAAATCAGCAAGAACCCTTTCAGGTATTTGCTGCTATCGGTCTGAATATCTTAAATTCAAAGGTTACTGGTGTATTTAAGGGAAAGAGGATTTATGAAGTTCCTTTATGTGTTAGGTGCCAATGGGATCATACCAAACTCACTAAAAATGCGTCTCATCTGGTGGGATATTCGAGAATGTTATACGAATTGGACTTTCAGGATAAAGGAGTATATGATGTGATAATAAGAAGCATTAATAGTAAAGATGCAAGAACAGCAGAAGTCACGAATTTACCATTTACTTTAATGGCCAATCTTAGGGAAAAAATTCTTGAATTTCCAGAAACGAAAGCCATCTTTTATGATGTCACTCCCAAACCACCAGCTACAATAGAATATGTATAAAATTTGAAAATTGATTTTTTAATTTAAAAATTGATATTTTTCCATTTTTTCATGAAAATTCTAAATAATTCATCAGTCATACCTATTGAATTAACCTTCCTTTTTATATTCCCGTTTGAACTACTCTTCTCCGAATTTTTATCAAAGACAGCTCTTTTCTTGAAATTTGATTCCCAGTCATAAAAAGATTTTAGTTTTGACATGTAAAAAGAGATTTAGTTAATATTTTTACAAATTTGATAAAACAATATAAGAAATTATTTAAACAATTATGTAAAAAAGATCATTTTCGTCTCAACGTAACGGATTTAAGAGAAAAGAGTGGAAGTTATAGTGATAGGAATAGTGAAAAATTCCTTCAAAAATGGATTTTATCTGTTAAAGATTATCTTCTTTCCATTTTTTCATAAAATCTTTAAATTCGACATCAGAAAGTCCAAGGGAATTTAATTTTATTTCAGAAAAAGTATCTCGTGTTCTTAAAACATTATGTAATGGTGTTTTTTTTCTTAAACTTTGTTCCCAATCATAATACGAAATTGCTTTTGACATGATTTAATGTTTATTATATTCATAAATAAACTCAAACGGAGTGTGAGTTTTCTAAATATTCAAACACAGAATTAACGCTTAGAAAAAACCATGATCAAATAAAACAAGATAAATCTTTTTGAATTGATGTTTGATTAAAATCTATCTTCAATAGATTTTCAAGTTCAGGAAAATCAAAGGGAAATATATTTTCGAAAGCTCTTTTTAGCAATTCGATATACTTTTTTTTATCATATTGATGTTTCTTCGGATCATAGAGAGCTGAGAGGATTACTTTCTTCTCTGGAAACTGCGGATCTGCCTCCGCATTAAGAATGATATATCTCACATTTTTACCAGGGGATGCGATTGTCCCGGTGCGTTCCAATTGTCTAGCAGCAACAGCTTGATATGAATTGACCTTATAGTCAGAAGGCTTTCTTGAAATTCTTTGCTTGATTGTAAGCTCATCCCGAGAAATCTTACCCGAAACAATTTTTTCTGCATATTCTTGAAGCATTTTTTTAGCTTTTGGTATTCTCTCGATGAATTGCGAAATAGAACAAACTCCTTGAAAAATATTTATGAACGCATATTGAGCATCCTTTATGATTTTAGGTACATCTCTACGTCTAACCTCGATACCTCTCACCTTGAGCTCTCCATTGTTTTTGATACCCCAATAATGACTAAGAGCGGGAACATCAGGCTCTGCTCGAGACGGTAAAAACACAATAATGTTGAAATGTCCATCCCAGCTCATCTGGATGCTCGTTTCTTCCGTAATTCTCTGCGCAATTTTTTGTGTTATTTTGTCAAATTCTTGAGGAGATCTCCCTTTCGTATCTTTGAGCCACATTGAATCCACAATACCATGAATGATTTTACAGCCGTATTCCCTGGCAATTTCTGCAGAACGCAAAAGAAATTCACGGGCAAAAGCACATACAGTCTGATGCGCTTCTATTTTACCAAAACGCGCATTTTTAAAACCTAAATATCCAAAACTTACAACAAGCACCCATTTTAGTGCAATATCGGTGAATTTATATCTGAGATCTCCTGTTTTTCGGACATGCTCTTTACATCGCAACCGTTTTGTCAAAGGTAGACGAATAGATTTTGAGATAATTCCTTCTCTTTTGGAGCAAATATGATAATTCAACCCGGGTACCTTTATTCCAGTACCATCACTTTCACAGCACTTGCAATTCAATGTTTCAGAGGAAATGTTAAAGTTAGCCATTAGAGAGGGATACATTGAGGAGAAGTCTAATTCTACCACGTGATCAAAAACTCCAATCATTGGTTCGAATATGTGCCCGCCTCTGTCACTCATGATCAAATCCATGCCACTTCGAAATTCTTCGGGACTTTTCTTGAAGGGAGGAATCAGATGATCCAGCTTGTAAGCATTATAAAATTGGATGGATTGAAGCGCTCCTCCAATCGTGATCCTACATAATCGCTGTAATGGCACCCTAGATATTCGAGCTACTTCAATCACACCAGGAATGTTTCCTTCGCTAAAATGCAGGCTTCCATATGCTGTCGTGTCTAAGTGAAACCTACCAGTGAAATACACCTGTGTTTTTGATCTTCGCCGTATGATCCCATACGACATGTAATGATCCGTTCCTCCTGAAAGATCGAAAATGCAGTTTTTTAATGGTGTTTTATCTCTCGAGAAATAGACGTCCTTTGACAAGCCATTAACAGAAGCCCGAGCGGCCAAGTAAGGAAAAATGAATTCATCTCCTCCTTGAGTCAAAATAATATCAGGATCAAGCTTTTCAATTACGTCATTAATTGATCTTAAATTGTCTGCCTCATCAGCTTTATCAATGAAGATTTTTCTTTTTCTTAAACCATCTGCTCGAGGGATGTCATTTTTCGCATCTCTCTCAACAATACTAATTTCTGCATAAGCTAGCGGTTCGTTATAATATGCTCGCATTCCCTGTTGCTGTACTTTTATATCTAACCATACTGCTTTAAGGGGAGGTAAATCATAAAAAAGCTTTTCGTTATCATCCCTAAGTTCTAAAGAGATTAGATGCATTATGTTGGTTTTATCGCTTTTTTTATCAATTCTGACTTTAAACCTACAAAATGATAAAGGGAAAAGATCATTTTCATAGAAATACATCTGTGAAATAGGAAGATCCGTGTTATACAATGTGAAAAGATCTATTTTGTTGATTTCTTTAATGGTAGTTTTGAATTTTGACGGTTTGGAAACCGCAACCCCGAATATCTTCGTCTTTTCGTGATCTTCTAATTTCACGTATTTTTCGCATGTTCTCACGCGGGCCACATTCGGATGTGAAGCAAGAATGCGGCTTAGTCTTCTGAAATCAGCACCAATATTCTTTTTAGGGACTGCAAAGAATTCAGGAGTATATTTTTGGATGATTTTCAGGATTTTTTCATTCCTTTTTACCCAAAGAATTACACCTTCATTATAAGTTGACACATCAAAAAGCCAACCTTCAAATTGCGTGGAAATGTTTTATCTTCACTCCTTTCCGTCGACTTTCTTTTCTAGTTCTCTTATCCTTATTTTTAGTTCTTCAATTTGTTTTTCTTGTTCAAGCGCAAAAGAAAAAAACAGTACTTCTGAGAGCAGAGGACGGGCACTCAAACTGCCAGAATCGGCATGAATTCGAGCAAAATTCATTAATTTGTCAAATATCTTCTTCTCTTCTGCTCGGAGAGATCGCTTAAAATCCTTCCAACTTTCTATTTCATGTTCGAGCGCTGGTCTAAAAGAAGGTACCGTTCGACCCATGATCATAACCAAAAAGAAGAGTTCTTTATCAAATTTAAAAAAAAATACGCTAAGAATTTTCTAATTTTTGATTAAAGATCAAAAAAATTACACCATGCTAGTTAAACTATTAATATCATTTCAATCTTCTAAGATTAATAGAATTGGTTTTTTAAACATGTAATGAACTGTATTGAAAACAAGAAAGGAATGATTTGATGAAGTATAAGATTATTGATTCTTTATGTTACGTCCCAACTGAGGAGGTTTTAATAGATTTATTAGTATCTTTACCACCTCAGATGTCGAGATATTTAAAAGACATTTTTGGGCCGAGAGTTGCTCCTTTAATGGGAATGACGGCTGAGGAGTTATACAGCATGAAAACGAATTTAACCGTAAGTGAACTTAAAGAGGCCATAAAGCCTTTTTTACCGAACATAAGAAAATTGACGATGAGCGTGAAAGAATTTGTGGATCAATTAGATAAAATGGGAGTGCAACGGGCTGTAATCTTCAACTTGGATGAG
>SDNN01000062.1 GCA_004524425.1 Promethearchaeota archaeon | reverse complement strand
ATCTTTTACTTCTTTAGCAATCCACCATTCATCTGCAGTTTCTAACACAAAAGCTTTTTCAGAATCAGCAATGAGATATGAATTATGATAAAGCCATCCAGGATCCTCATAGGAACATCCTCCTCCTTGACCATGGTTTTCTAATAAATTAATTATTATGAATAGTGCTTCTTTTGCTTTTCTTCCTCTTTCAAGTCCTAATCTAAGTAAATCCATCCCTAATAATCCACTAGATCTTAGTGGCTCTAAACTGTGAACCGCTTCATTACCAATCACAACTCCATATTCATTTACGCCCATTTCAGCCCCCCACATCCACCATGGTTGGCTCAATAAAATGGCAAAAGTCTCACTTACTTGTGGAATTGAAATATGAGTGCATTCCAATTCATCTCCCTTAGAATGTTTCATTCTTGGAACATGCGTAATTAATTGAGCCTCATTCTGGGGTCTATCACTATTCTTTCCAAAAATAACATTATTATCTTTGGTTGAATTTCCTAATGCTACAAGGGTATCACACAATTATTTGATCATCTCTTCAGATTTATTCCATGCATCGATGTTAATTTTTTCAATTCTTGAGACGAACTCTTCATTAGTTAAAGCATTTTCTCGTCCTATTAATTCATTAACTTGATTTAATAATTTTTCTTCCGCATTTCTTAGTTTTTTGTAGTAGGTATTTCTTTCTGGAATGCTTTTTGTTGGTTTTTTGATGAAGTCTTTTACATAAGCGTCATGTCGGCTCCAAAACCATTCTGGATTGATTTCCTTGTAGGGTCCAGGTTCTAGTACTTTCTGCTCCTCGATTGGAAAAACATATGGTTTGAATATGCTAAGACAAGGAATAGTGCTTCCCGTGAACCAATGAATTGATTTATTATTTTTTCTTATAAGAGAGACTTGCGATCCTACAGATCGATTGCCTTTTTTATGCATGCATATTCCAACTTCATGTTCTCTTAAAAATCCCATCATCATGGAGGGTTTAACATTGCCCTTATTTTGGGCCAATTGATTTAAAGAACACCCATCCCTTGTATCTAATGGAAATTCTTCAGGAAGGGGTGAAGGCGAAAATATTAATTTGAAATCAAAATCATCATCGTCCTTACAATAGCCTTGCTCAATAGCATGCTGAATTATTCCTTTCTTTCGTAAGTCGCCTTTACCTCTTATTGATATATGATTGGATATTGATCTATAATCTTCTACTTTTTCTACGATCCACCACTCGCCAGCCAGTTCCAATACGTACGCTTCAATCGGGTCTGCGATAATATAAGAATTATGATAAATTAGCCCCTTTTTATTGTGAGCTCCTCCTTGACCGTGCTTCTCTAATAAATCCGTTATTACACCTAATGCTTCTTTTGCTGTTTTTCCTCTCTCAAGTCCTAATCTGAGTAAATCCATGCCTAATAATCCGCTCTCGTTTATAGGTTCCTTAGTGGCAACAGCTTCATTACCTATAGCAACCCCGTGTTCATTTATGCCCATCTCAGCACCCCACATCCACCATGGTTGGCTCATTAAAATAGCAAATGTCTCAGTTGCCTGTGGAATTTCAATATGAGTGCATTTCAATTCATCTCCTTTAGCATGTGTCATTCTTGGAACATGAGTTATTAATTGAACCTCATCAGAAAGCCGGTCAGAATTCTTACCAAATACCACAGTACCGTCATCATTTATACTAACATATGTATCGCACATGATTAATCATGAATTAACAATTTAATTTAATAAATTTAGTCAATTTAGAAAATAATAATTACATATTTGGTTTTTAAAAAAAATAAGTGTTATTAAATTTAAGGATGTAAAATCTTGCATACTCCCGTTTTGTATCTTTAATTTGTCTCTTGTAATATTTTAAAAATCTTCGATCTGATGGGGCCCTGGTTATATTAAAATGAAGATGATTTTTAAAATGATTTATGTTCATGGAAAAATTTTGTCGCGGTTGCTCCAAACAATAAAAATTTTAATTAAGTATTTAATAAAATAACGTTTTAAAGAATTTGATTGTAATATTTATGTAGTTAAAGTAGAAAAACATGATTTATGTTAATTAAATGCATTCAATAAATGGTTTGGAATAATATTGATGGAAAAAAAAAAATTATGGATATTAACATTTGAATTTGCGGGAATTATAAAAGTTGGAGGGCTTGGGGAGGTCCCTGCTAATCAAGCTAAACATTTGGTGGATGAATATGATGTTACTGTCTTTATTCCATCACATGGACAAATTGAGCGCTTAAAAAAAACACATGATCTAGAAAAATTAGCATTGAAGTGTAGCAAACTAGTTGATTTAACAATATTAGAAAAAGGGGATCATAATGCTGATTGTGCAATTTCCTATTATAGATATAAAATCCACGATGTCAATATTATTCTTTTATCAGGGGAAAATGAAATCACGAAAAAATATTTAGATGATGATCTTTTATATAATCCTGAAACTTTTTCTGGAAAAATGCTCCTTTATAGTATTGGGATGCGATACTATATCAATTACCTGATTAAAAATCAAAATTTTGATTTACCAGATATTTTGCACATGCATGATTACCACGTTGTAATTCCCTTTCTCGGAATGAAGCAAGAGCTTAACATCACTAACATGGATTTACCTTCAATGATCACCATCCATTTGCTAACTTGGCCTAGGTATGATTTGAAATTTTATCGCGCTTGTGGAATAGATGATTCACCAATCAATATTCTTTTAAAAGATGGAAAGAATAAACTGACCATTAAAGAGATATATTATTTATGTAAAAATAACCCAACAAAAGATAATGAAAATAAGCTGCCAACAGTTGAAAAAGTAGGTGCGGTAATAAGTGATATGGTAACCACTGTTAGTGAATCATATTTACAAACGGATATTATCCCTAATTTAGGTCAAGATTTAATTGAGTTTAAATCTGATTTTGTGTGGGATGGATGTGATTGGGAATATGATGAGATTCGTGAAGATGTAATGAATAAGTTTGGCTCCGAAATTCGACGAGTATTACAAATTTCGGAAGATAAAGATATTACTCAGCGTGATATGAAAAAGTACTTATTAACCTATAAAATAGGTAATTTAAGCCAAAGTCCTCTTATTAATTCAAAGAAAGTTTTAGAAGTTATAAACCAAATATCAAATGGAAATCCTTTTGTAAAAAATGGAATCATAAAGGGTTTTGATGAATCTGGACCTCTTGTCATTGCTACTGGTAGGATTTCTCGTCAAAAAGGATTTGAAACCATATTTGACGCGATTCCCGAAGTGATCAAAGTTATTCCAACAGCAAAATTCTTGTTATTAATTCTTCCAACAGAATATAGTCTAGATGAAATTAAATTGTATTCCGAATTCGTTAAAAAATATCCTCATAACCTGCGCATTATTTTTGGAGTAGCTAGTGAAATTTTTAAAATAGCCCATTTAGCTGCAAACGCATATTGTGCATTATCCCGATGGGAACCATTCGGTATAATTGCATTAGAAGCAATGGCATCAAAATTACCCGTTATTGCAACCAAGATCGGAGGATTACAAGAATCAGTCATAGATATTCGAGATGATCCAATTAGGGGAACAGGAATGTTAATCCAAAAAGATAATCCTCATCAATTTGCAAATGCCTTAATTACTCTTTTTACCTTAGCAGAAATTGATGAAAAGTACAAATTATCAGAATTTAATGGCGAGATGGAAATATCAAACCAGATAAATAAAATTCCAGACGAAGTAATTAAAGCTCAGGCGTTGTCAGATTTCAATTATTACAGCAAAATTAAAGAAAACTGTATCAAGCGGGTAGAGGCAAATTTCAGATGGAAAATTGTTACTAAGAAGCTTAAAAGGTTATATGAAAAACTCTATACTCTTAATGGATGAATTCTTATAATCTCAACCTATTTTAATGATATTTTTCTAGCCGGAATGCCAAAATGGATCTAAATATTGGGTTAAGGCGTTTTTTCTATCGGGAACCATTTCTAATTCCTTGCGAATCCATTCAGAGATCCATTTATATTTATCCTTAAATCTTGAATCCATGAAAATTATCGCCCCTTTATCGTTTAATTTCCTAATGGGGCGTCCAGAAGCTTGATTTGCTCTTTGAATTGCGGGATATAAATAAGCGAAATTCCAACCTTGATTCTTAAACACCTTATTATAATATTCTATTTTAGCTTCAATGCGAGGAGTAGGCAAATGATAAGGAAATCCTGCGATTATGACGGAATTCATGTGACCTCCCGGATAATCTTCGCCTTCTGAGTTTCTTCCTCCACAGACCCCTAATAACACCCCACCATTACCCTGATCTGAAGCCATTGATTTGAAATCATTAACCAATAAAGCATTTTCTGAAGCAGATAATCCAGATTGCTCTATAAATAATTTTTTATCATTATTTTGGACTATTTGATCAAGTTGATTTTTCAGCAAACCATCAAGTATTTTATACGACGCACAAAAAACGCCCACATTTCCAGGCGTGCAACATAAGACCTCATTAATTTTACCAACCATTTTTTTAAACATTCTCGGATTCCTACTCTCTCTTTTAGTATCAATCCCCTCAACAATTAATGCTTTTATATTTTTCTTTTGAAAGGGGGAATCTGCAATTATCCCTTTAAACTTTTTTCCATTGTCTCTAAAGCCCATGAGATTATTAAAAATATATGGGTTAACAGTTCCTGACAAATTCAAACATGCATAACAGTTCTTATATATTGGAATTGCGATCTCTCTTGGATCTAACGCTACTATCTCAAGTGCGATGTTTTTTTTGTCATTATTTTTTTGAAGATTATAACAAAAAAAATAATTATCCAACAAATGGGTCTTAATCCACTTCAACCAAAATTCTGCGAATGATCCTAAAAAATCCCTGGAAATTTCTCCATTAGCTATTTTCTCCTCGTGGATTGCTAAACTAAACTCAAACATTTCTTTTACTAAATTCTCAAATTCATTTAAATCAGAAAAATCTAACTTTTCACAGATTTTCTTTAAAAATCTGTCTGGTTTTATTGCCTTTTCACTCTCATTTAAGACATTTTTCTGCTTGTTTAAGTGATTTAATAATAAATTAACAAAATTTTGCATTATTAGAGGAGATCGATACATTTCTAAATCTTTTAAACAAATTTTTAAGGAATATGGTGTAATCCTCTCGGAATTAACATCTGTCGCAACGTCTATTATATTATGACACTCATCTATAATTAAGATACAATTACTAAGCTCACGCCCAATGAATTTTAAGAACATCTCCCGTATAGAAGGATTGAAAATCCATTGATAATTGCATATGATCAAACGCATGTCTTCTAATAAAAACTTAGACAAAAAATAAGGACATAATTTCTTCTCCTTACAAAAATTAATGAGATCATCAGCATCAATAGGCTTATTAAATAAATCAGGAGCAAGCGATATGGGTTTGCTTAATTCATTGCTTTTTTTAACTAAATTTAAAAAATAGACACAATTTCTATTTTTTCTCAAATCTCGACATATTGACATGGACTCTTTAGGATTAGATTTTAGGGAAAGTAATGTTTCATTGAGACACATCTCATTACGCCCCCGGATCGTCAGTCCGTTAATTCTGATTCGATTATTCTGTTTTTTTTCGAGAAATCTAAATATTTTATTTAGCTCCTTTATAACCCTTGTATTTTGTGCATGAGTACGACATAAATAAATGATTTTTAAGTCATTTTCAATAGCCATTGGGAGGATGCTACTCAATGCGATTATGGTTTTTCCAGTGCCATTAGGAGCTACAAGTAGACAATTTTTTCTAGATCTCCCGCCATCTTCAATTTGTTTGATGATTTGTTCTTGTGCTTGTCTAAATTCACTATAAGGGAAGAAGTTCAAATAACTTAATTTATCAAGCATTTGTGATTGTTTTGATTTTTTTATCCTTTTCCTATCTATCAAATCATCTGGGAGATATTCACTGTCGTCTATATTTAATTTATTGGTTTTTTCTATGAGTTTCTTGTTTTTTTTATCAAAAGATTTACCACAATACTTACAATACCAACCTTTTTTCGAAGAGTATAAAAGATTATTACAATTTGGGCAAAATTCCATGAATTTTTTACACTATATCCAATACTATTGAGTTTATAATTTCAACATTTATATTAATAAAGACTATAAAAATTTATTTATTAGAGTATTAATCCTCTTTAATTCAGAATATAATAAAGAAAAATTGTGGATGATGAGTAAAAATAACATCGACTGTCATGATTTTGTAAAGAAATTATCTTTTCCCCGTTTAGCAGGCTCTATAGGAGAAAAACAGGCTCAGAATTTGATTGAAACGGAATTGAATTCCTTGAATATTCATTTTAGCAAGGAAAAATTTGAGTATACTAAATTCTTCATGAATATTTTATTAAAAATATATAATTTATTTTTAGGATTTCAAATTATTGCTATATTGATTTTATTGTATTTTGGATATTATTACCTCGCATCAATTATAGCAGTATTTTTATTGTTAACTTCTGCTTTTAGCCGTCAGATCCGAGAAAAAATTCAATTTAAATTCACAAAAATAGGTAAGAAGAGAAAATCGATAAATTATGTAATAAACATGCCTGCTAAACAGAAAAACAAGAATGAAACCAAAAATGTCATTATTCTAGCTCATTATGATTCAATAAGCATGAAATTTCATCCTGTGTTTGATGGTGCCATTTTCTTTTTTGGTTTAGTAGGAGGGTGTATTTTTGCCATCCATATTCTTCTTATTGTTTTTTTTCACGTGGTGAAAATCATTTCATCAATAGAAATAATCCAGTTTATCTATGGAATAATTTTAGCGATTTTCTATAGCTTGCAAGTGTTTAATAAGCGAGACAATAAATCTTTTGGAACGGCAGATAATGCTACCGCAGTGGCAAGCGCGATTGACATTCTTGATTATTTCAATGAGAATCCATTAAAATGCACCAATCTATTTGTTGTTCTAACTGGAGCAGAAGAAATGGGTGATTATGGAGCGGATTCTTTCATTAAAAAGCATCATGACGAATTCGATAAAAAGAATAGCTTTTTTTTAATTCTTGATACCGTTGGAGCCAATAAGGAAACAAATCTTTATGCTCATGGCCAGGGATTCCCCAAGAGTCATTATTCTCCCGTAATTTATCATCAAATACAGGAACTTCTGGAGTCGAGTAAGGCAGATTATAAAATTAAACCGTTATACATTCCACCATTAATACATTTTAGTACCGACCATGCTCCTTTAAAACAATTTGGTTATGAATTTATGATTTTTCTTTCAAATGCTAGAATTCACTCTGACAAGGATAACATTGAAAATTATTTCCCAAAAATGCTAGATAATTTCAACACTTTTATTAAAGATTTGATTCTACACATGGATAAATTCCCGCAGAACTAAACAGAGCTGAGCTCTCTTCTGGTATTCATTTATAAAAAGAATAAATTGTTAATTTTTATAAGTATTTAAGAAGAAAAATAAAAATTTATTTAATAAGAATTTTTTATAAGAAAAAATGAGTAAGCATTTTAATTTAAAGTTTAAAGATATGGTTTCTGAAAGTTTTTTACGAGATCTAATTATATTTACACTAATTTTCATTTTAATTGTCGCTCAAGGTTGGGATGACGTGACTTTTTTACTATTTCCTCTAATTACATTTGGTTTTTCTATATTTTTTAAGATTTTAGACATAAATAAGTCAAGAATTCTTTTAGATGATACAACTTTGCTCTATAATCCGTTAGGATCTGAAAAAATTATATATCATAGACTTTTCTTTTGTACGCTTATCCAGTCAATTTTACTCTTCTGGTTTGGCGCTGAATCTCTTTATCATCCCCAGTTGATTGACGATTTTTACATGCTTTTTATTTTCATATATCTTTTTTTCTATACATTTAGTTTTTACTATATTTTTATTGATGTATGGAAATATTGTAGAATAGAATTAAGATTAAATGATTCTGAAACGAGTATATCAAATAATTATCAAATCGATCAAAAAAATTTTGATAACGTGATATCATTTCTCAAAATGAAAAGTTTTAAAATAACTTCTATTATTAATTTGTTAGTTTTTGTTACATTGAATACATTGAATATCATTTTTACAATTTTGATCATTAATAACATGACGTTAGGTATAAAAATTAATTTACCAGGGACCGGTTTTGAAGGCTCAGAACCAATCTATGTTTCATTTTTCATGTATTTTGCAATGATAATACCACCAATAATGGCGATTATCTTTTTAAAGAAGATATATAATGACATCAACGATTATGATACAGAAAAATTAAATTATTTATTAAAAAGCTTGCCAAAAAGTAGCCAAAATAATATTTTACGCACAATTTCAATGTTGAACAATAAACTTAAAAATAAGGTTAGAATGGAATAATAACTCTAAAGAATTTGATATAAGAAATTAATTATCAAAAAACTGATGTGAATAATGTCCAGACGTCTACTCTTCAAAGTTATAGTTGTCGGTGATGGTGGAGTCGGGAAATCTACAATGATTCAAAGGCTCGTAACAGGTCACTTTATCCCTCAGAAAATAACAATTGGAACGGATTTAGCTACCTATAGCATTCCTGTTGAAAAGAAAGGAACGGTAAAACTCCAGATTTGGGATTTTGCTGGTGAAAATCGTTTTAGATTTTTTTTACCTAATTATGCCCGTGGAGCTGTAGGATGTGTTTTATGTTATGATGTCACTCGGTATGCTAGTTATGAGAATCTTGTAGAGTGGTATGATATTGTAAAAAATAACGCAGCTAACCCTGTTTTCGTTTTGGTTGGATGTAAATTAGATTTGGCTGATGAAAAAAGAGTTGTGCGACATGATGAGGGTGTTAAATTCAAAGAAAAATATAATCTTGACTACTTTTTTGAAACCTCATCAAAATCAGGAAAAAATAACCATCTTATTTTTAAAACTTTAACCGAAGGTATTTTAGAAAAAAAGACATGATTTTAGTAGCAAGCTATATATTTTAACCAACTTCTTTTAAATCTAAACTTTCAAAAAGGTTTAGGGATTTTAGAAAAAGTTATCTAAATAAAGTAAAATATGAGAAGAAAAATAAATAAAATAAAAATTTAGTCTTCAAGTAGTTCTCTTATTTCTTCAGTCTTTAATTTTAAGTATTTAGCCGTTACCAAGTCCGTACCCATCAAGGTTTTAAAATTCTTCTTGCGCTTTTTATTTATGAACTTTTTCATTTCGCTTAGATCTGGATTTGCATTAGTAATTTCAATTAATTTCATCTCTACGGCTGCATCTAAGACCTTCTGTCCGACATCAGTTCTAATGATGATCATGGCTTCTCCTTTTGGAGCACCCCAAGGAGAGTATGAAATATCTGAAAATTCTCCAGAAAAGTCTGTACAATACTTGCAACCTGCCATTCCGCCAGATGAGCACGCAAATGCTATTCTCAATGAAGTTTTTTCAGCTCCTGTATTAAAATCACTTGTCAAAATTTTAGCAAGTCCTTGAAGATGGCAAGGATTAGCAATTATTCCGATCTTATCTTTTTTATCCAAATATGCCTTTCCAATACCCGTTATCAAGGGTCCAGCATTCTCCATTGTGGTTTTTGGTATGAGATTTTTTGCATCTTTAGCATTATCAACAACTTCAGGAAAAGCAACGGGAGGTTTCTTGCTTTTTTGTTTACCAAGGACCATGTGTTTAACAATGCCCTTTTCAAAAGCAGCCAAAACTAAGTTATACAATATTTCATCCTTGTTCTTAGACTTGACTTGAACTATATCTTTGTATACTCCCACCGCTAAATCGGCTCTTATTTGCCCAAATAGTTTTTCCTCGATTTCAGCAACTGGCAAAAAACTTCTAGGACACGCATTATAGCAAAGTCCAATTGTCTCAGTGCATTCGTCAACTACGTAAGCTTCCCCTGTTTCTTCATTGAAATCCATGTGAGGGCAAAAAGCATTACAGGATCCGCAATGAATACAAAGCCCGGCATAAATTACCTCATTTTCTAAATCTTGTGAACATTTTTCTATTTTCAAATTTATACAAACTCCTATTGAATTATAATATTTAAGAGAGTATTATCTAAGAAGATAAATTTCAAATTAATTTTTGTAGGAAAATTATGCATTCCATTTAAAGATAGTGTGAAATTTCATACTGCAGTAAAAACACGATTAAGAATATCTACTGGCTTTTTATTTTAAAAATCGACTACAGGTATCATCCATTTTTTTTAAAATATGCTCTCTATCCTTCCATGTAACCCAACTATTGCCAACCTTTTCAAAATGAAAACCACAATATTCTTCTTCTACTAATCTTTCTAAAACTCTTTTAATATAACTCCAAGATAATCCAGTTTCGTCTGATATATCTTGAATTCCCACTGGATGATTTATTTCTAGGTCTTCATTAAAAAAATCAATTATTTTGTCAAAACCCGTTTTTGGAGCAGAGTTAGAGGAATTAGAACTGATTTAAAACTCACCAAAATTTCTGAAAATTTTAAGAATATATTGCACGAACGCTTGATGATAAATAAAATGGTCTATTTCATATAAAAATATTATAATGAAGAAAAAGTAGAGATCATTACTTGCGCATTTTGATAAATTCTCCCGATTTCATTAAATCACATGGTAGAAAATATGTCTTGCCAGATTTTTCAACGAATGATTCTAATTTTTGACACCATTTTTTATAATTACGTTTACCTGCTCCGAATGGTCCAGGCGTGCTCATCCCAGCCAGCATGGTATCATCTATGGTTTTATAATTAGAAACAACCCCTTCCTCTAAAAGCCTGCATCCTTCATTTAGTTGAAGTGCCATGAATAATTCATAATCAAATAGGTTAGCTTTTTCTGCCTTTTTATTGACAGGTTTCCCATTTTCGGTCCATTCACAAAACCCCTTACCGGTCTTTCTTCCTAGATTTCCTTCATTTACATATTGAGTGAGTACTTTTCCAGGGGCAAAGTCTTCAGAAAGATTTTCTTCAAAATATTTTAGCGTATTGAACACAACATCTAATCCCAGATAATCAAAACGAGCACAAGGGCCCATTTGCTGGAGATCAGCAAAATCTGCATCTATACTTTCAAATGGAATGTTATTTTCTGCAGCGTAATCAAGTAACCAGTTAATATACATGCTACTTGTAATAATTAATCTATTTACGATAAATCCGGGGCTTTCTTTTTCGATT
Source organism: Promethearchaeota archaeon (assembly GCA_004524425.1). Next base: position 2,056 of record SDNN01000062.1, on the reverse strand, counting down.
CGTGCGATATAACGCTTTCCTTTGATGCATGGAAGCATTTTAGCTAAATTAATTGCTTTTTCCATTGTTTCTTCCGAAGTTTTTTCACTTTTTATTACTTCGATCAACCTAAGAACTACAATTGGGATAAAGAAATGCATTCCTACTACTTTATCTTGTCTTGCTGATTTCGAGCCTATTTTTGTGATACTCATTGTGGAAGTATTAGATGCTAAGATCGCATGATCGGGTGAAAATTTCCCTAATTTTTCAAATAAGTTTTGTTTTAGATCCATCTTTTCGGGGATAGCTTCGATTATAAAATCAGCATTGGAAATTGCTTTCTTTAAATCAATCTCTTTGATCAAGTTTTTTAAAATAGCTTTAGCATTCCTATTTTTGGATAGGAGTCCTTTATCTTCAAGTCGATTCAAATTATTTTCAATTTGATTAACTGATTTACTAATAATTTCATCGGTCAAATCATTTAAAATTACATTCTCAAATCCCGCCATTAGAGCAACTTGAGCTATTTCAGTTCCCATGGTCCCTGCTCCTATAACAACAAGAGACTTGATATTATTAAAATCATCCATATTTATCATTTAAACACCGAGAATTATTAAGTTATTTTGAAGCTTCTTTTTAAAAATTTTCTGATTTTTCATTAAGCAAGAAAAAGTCTCATAAAATACAAGTTGGATTAAATATGGGCTTTTATATCACGCTACTAATAATATACCAAGATAGAAGCATGGTAGCGATTCCGAGGAAAATAGAAATAGGCAATCCAGGTAAAATCTTGTTATGTTTTAATCCTTGAATGGTAATGCCTGTTCCAATGATTATTGCAATAGCAGTAAGAGTCATAACAATTATATTGCCCGTAATAATTAGAGCACTTGATGTTAGCATGCTATAAAAGGCTAGATCTCCAATACCGATTTCCAGTTTTGAAGTGTCATATTCCATTTCACCTTTTTGAATTTGTTCTTGTAGTTGTTCTTCATCCTCAACACTGTCTTTAGAAGCAATATCAATTATATTTTTAATCGGTCCACGCTTAGATTTTACTGCAAAAATATCCCATAATGAAATTCCAATTAGAATGGCTAATGTCGTCCAGAGAGGCATCATGACTCCCATGAGAGCTCCAATTAACAACCCTATATAAAGAACAATAAAGTTTTTCGTAATAAGTGAAAAGGAGGTCAAATATCTATATATCATTAAAATTGTAAGAGCTCCAGTGGCAAAAAGCAATATATAATAGCTAAGATAATAACTAGTGATGATGAATTCTGTTTCCGGGAAATTGATAAAAATTAAATACAAGATTATTTGTCCAAAAAATAAGGTTAATAAGAAGCCCATGAATCCAAAAGTTATTCCAAAAATATATTTCAAGACATTAATGCCTTTTTTCTTTACAAGAAAAATTATCACAAAAGAAGAGATCGCTGCCATTATGGTGAAAATCAATCCATTTATTAAGCCCGCAGTAAAACCATACTCCGACTCTGATACGTACCCACCTTCCACTTGAATACCTGCTAAAACATAGGTAAAATATGCCAATAATCCGGCACATATCACCACGATTATGATAGGTAAAGGATATAATTTGCGAGATATTCTATATGTGGGAAAGAAATGAGGAATGAAGTCCTTTTCAACCGTTTCTGAAGATTCTGTACCTTCCAAGACGTGTTTTAGTTCTTTGTGCTGGTCTTGTGCATGTTCATCATCTTTGGGTATTTCAGACATGATTTTTATAATAAAAAGAAAACTTGTGTTTTTATTAATTATATTATTTATGACTTAAAAATAATAAAATAATGAATTAAAAGATCTTTTCTAAGAAAAGTTAATAGTTTAATTTATGATTCAAAAATCGATTCACTATCTTTTTAACGCGAATATTGTAATTAGAAGTCAACATTCGGCAAATGATGAATGAATTCCTTTACTAATTCAACCCTCTTTCTTCTCGCCACATCATAATAGCCAAGGGGATACAATTCATTAATGGTGAGTTTATATAACTCTACCCAAGCTTTAGCTATATGACTAATTT
>SDNN01000274.1 GCA_004524425.1 Promethearchaeota archaeon | reverse complement strand
ACGCGTAGTTTTTGGAGATGAGGTTTCAGGGAATTTGGATCCTCAGTCTGAAAAAGATGTGATGGATTTACTGAAAAAAATTAACAAGGATTATGAGACAACAATGGTCATCGTCACTCACCGGGAGAATGTTGCGAAATACGGAGATATAATAGTGAGAATGGATAAGGGAAGAGTGACGTCCGTAAAGTAAGAGTTAGTTTCTTATTTTTCAAATTTTTTATTTTATTTCAAAATTTAGATTATAATCTCTTGAGATAAATTAAGCATTAGAGATAAGAATAAAAATTAAGTCTAGAATTAAATTAAAACATGAATAGGGTCAAAAAATTCATTATCATTTTTCATGTTCTTAGTACCCATGATCTGACATTAAATTCAAGAATTTTGAAAAAGAAATAAATATAAATAGAAACATCATTTTGAAGATATAAACAATCAATTGATAACTTTTAATTGAAATTCTTAAAATGAGGTAAGTATTCACCATGGAGTTCAAGTTGTGGAAGTTTATATGGACGGGTATCGTCGGGATGCTTCTCATGATACCCATTGCTTATACATTCTTTTATCTCTTTGATATGCCAAGACTTCTCACCGGAGGATTGATTCAAAATTTCTTCGCTTTAGGATCAGCCATTGGTCCCTTGATATTTTTTTTCATTGCAGCATTTTTGGGAGTGTTCATAATTTGTCTCGTGCCGATTCACTGGGTAATTATATACACGCCTGGTGATCTTTTTGGAATAGACCTCCTTCTTGCTATTGCACTTCCTTGGATCGCTTGTTGTTCTCTCATGGCCCTATTAACATCAAAGAATTTTTGGGATGGTATATTCACTAGTCTAGCTATTGGTTTAGGTTTTTTTATCGTAATGTTAGTCATTTATCTTGGAGCTTCAGTGATTTTAGCCCCAATTGGAGGGGGGGCGATTTTAGATGGCATAGCAATTGGACTTTCGGACTCACCCTTTTTGCTAGCAGCATTCTTAGCTACAATGGAAGGAGCGGGAACTGGTTGTGCTTTCGCTGCATTGATTGGAAGCATAAAACAAGAATAATTCACATTTTTTTACTTATTATATTTGTAAAAAGATTTAATTACATGATCCTCAATACTTTGTTTTAATTAAATTATTATCAATCGAATTGAATGTACTACCTGATATGAAATATTTAGATAATGAAATACCAAGGTTTTAAATTTAAAAAGTCAAAATGATTTATATAGGATAATTAATATTCTTCATAAACCAAATTTTAATCTTAATTACCCACTGGATGTAGGAGAGAATTGTCGAGACAAGTTAAAGGCATATTAGTATCACGATTAATCGTACTAATATCCATTATAATGGTACCAATAGTCATTTTTTTAATTTTTATTTTAACTCCATTTAAGTTATGGTTTTCAGACAACCCAATGTTAAATTTCTGGATTCTAAACGTGTTATGCCCCTTGGTATTTAGTTTTTCATGGTTATTTTTTTTAATATTATTTGCAAATCGATTTTCTGAAACAATAGAATCAATGGATAAGACTGTAGGCGTGATTCCTCTTCGGCTCAGGTTCTTTTTTGGATTAAACGCGTTATTTATCTTGTTTATTTTTGTTCTTCCATTAATTACCCCAGTCATTTCAATTTTAAGTTTCATGTCTGTAGCTTGGAGAATGACAACTTTTAGGAAGGAAAGCTGGGACGAGTCTGAGGTATCATTTGCCACTAAGTTCATAATGGGTTTATTTTCCTTGTTGCCTATATTTTGCACGATCTGTATCATTCCCGATTATTTAGTATTACCAATTTTTTTATGGGAAAATATTTGGATTCCATTACTACCATACATTTTCATCATTTCTATTTGTCTGTGTACTGCTTTAGCCATAGGCTCGCTATTTATTTTAATAGCTAATAAAGGTGTAAGTGAATATGAACAGATTTTTGTTGACGAAACTGAGGCACCATATCTATGGCGTATAAGGATAGTAGAGATATTCTTGTTCATATTCTTTTTATTTCTAGCATTTGGAGGTTTTGCTCTCATTGATTTTTTTTATTGGATGGGATTCATTATCGTAGCTTTTGTGTCTGTAGTGAATTTTCTTAATGGAAAAAGAAAAAATGTGAGTTTTAAAAGTCATTTTTTGGGATATTTATTAGCTGCAGTGTTCATGGGATCTAACCTGATAATATTCAACGCAGACTTGGCCTTGGTCATTCAGGAAGTAAGTTTAATTGTTTCTGCCATCATGTTCATTTTGATATTCTTTTATACGTTTTTTAAAGTAGAAGAATCAAATTTATAGCTGATGAAAATGAAATCATTCTCTTTTTAATTATTTATATTTTTTTCAACATTTTCTCTTATTTAATGAATTTATTAAATATCAATGATTACTTAATGAAGATTTGGCAGTATTTTAAAAAGATTTCAATTATCGTTGATTAGAAATCCTTAAATCACAATTTTGATAAAAAGTATCTCGATGTTGTCCATATGGTATCCATGACAAGATTCTCTATTAGAATCGAACCTAAATTATTATAAGGGAGAATTTGGATTATTAATGCATAGTAATTTTAGATTTAAATATAAACATAATTTGTGATCGAATAACATGAAAAGAATAAATTTTAAGGCTTTAATGGTAGCTACGGTCTTAATTGCCACAATGCTTTCGATGCCGATTATGGCTTTTGCTCAAGAAAATGGTGATGGCGGTGAGGATGATGTTGAAGACACTGAACAGTATGGAGCATTCGAGAACTTTCATGGCGGTTTTGGAGGCATATTTCGGGATAACATGGGTTATGGCGGCGATTTAATCGGTTCCTTATTCGAAATGTTGCTTCTTGATGGTTTAGACCTTGAAAATCACGAGGAATTAGAAAATGTTTACGTATTGAGTGCTTCAAAGGAGGAAGATTATGTGGGAAATTACTCTTTTGCTGAAAACTATGACACCCAAGAAATTCATTATCTTCCATTTTTTAATGAAACAGGTGGAGACATAAACCAATATAGGACAGAAGGACTTGATGGATATCCATATTGTGTTGTAGAAAAAGAGGGCGGATATGAATATAATTTAACTGTCGGTGCTGCCCTAACATTGATAATATGGGATTATGATCAGTCATTTATCAACGCAGCTAAAAAAGTGCTTGACTGGGCAGGAAGATTTAGAGAAGCCGAAGAGGATGACAAAGTAACCAGGGCTATCGTTGCTGAAGGAGTTCAGGTTCTATCATGGCTCTTGGTTCACATAAATGAAATTATTACAGGGGATGAGTTATTTATCTTGAATCCAATAGTTTGGCAAACTT
>SDNN01000273.1 GCA_004524425.1 Promethearchaeota archaeon | reverse complement strand
TAATTGCTGCTAAATCAATACCTCCTCTGATGGAACTGCCTCTTCGAATAGATGTATTATTTCTTGTTTGATGGATTATTTTTTGAGAGAGATCGGCTAATTCCTCTGCATTACCACTGTTGAGTTCTGCTTCTTTGATAATTATTTTTCTTTCTTCCTCAGGGTTTTGATAGTCTAATTTTATCCAGATAAATCTGTCTTTAATTGCTTCACCAAGGACTGTAACCCCTATATGTGCTGAAGGATTTAAAGTCGCAATAGTAAAGAAACCCTTTTGAGCATGAACAGTTTTCAGTTTTGGAATTTCCAGGATTTTTTCATCTAGTGCAGTTAATAAGGCGTTTTGTGTTATTTCAGGCATCCTATTGATTTCATTAATGAATAAACATCCTCCATGAATCATCGCAGATGCTAATGGGCCATATTGGTAAGCTGCCTCTACATAACCTTTTGAAATTACTAACGGCGGATCCCAATATCCAACAAGATTATGAGTCAATGTATCTTCACTACAATCAATACGATAGAAATCTGCGTCAAAATATGCAGAAACCCCTCTTGCTAAGGTAGTTTTTCCCACCCCCACTTCTCCTTCAATTAATATATTTTTACCTATAGAATGAGCAAGAAGAATTTTTTTAAGCTCTTCTTCTCTTCCAATAATATTATATGTTCGTTGAATTTCTCTAATAGCTTCTTCGGTATTATCCATATGTACCATAATTCTAAAAATGAAGCATTTCAAAAAAAATTGATTCAATTATTCAAATTTAGTAAAGAAATAATTTAAAAATATTCCTATTTTCAAGATTGAATTAAGTTTTTAATTATAAATTTCTTTTTAAAATTTTAAGATTCTAATATTTCTAATATTGAAAAAAAATGAAATCTAAATTCGAAGAAAAAATAGCTCCCTGTGGATTATTTTGTAATAAATGTTCATTATTTTTAGTTCCTCATGATAAAAAGGCTGCTAATGAAGTTTTACGATGGTTCAAGAATGAAAATTGGTACGAAAATGATCAAAAAGTCGAAGATCTCATCCAAAATGAAGATTATTGCGAAGGATGTAGAAGCTTAAGGGAAAGATTACATTGGTCTCCAAACTGCGAAATCTTAAAATGTTGTGTAGATAAGAAAGGATTAGAATTTTGCAATGAATGTAAAGATTTTCCTTGTGAAGTATATAAAGAATGGGTTGGGGAGAGTAAAATGCACCAAAAGGCATTTGAATCATTGCAAAAAATGAAATAAAAATAGGGAATATTTTAATTTAAAATCTTGCAAATAAATTAAATGGGTAATAATTTAACCAATATTTTCTCTCCTGCTTTTAATCCTTCTTGATCTTTTGTTATTTCTACTATACCATCACTATTGGTCAAAGAAGTGATTATTCCAGAACCCTTCAATCTCACTGATCTTGCAATTATTTTATCCCGTTTAAACTCCAAATATACTCTTAAATAATGTAAATACCCCATTCTACTGACAGGTATGTCTTTATCCATCTCTGCGATGATCTGTTTTCTTGGATCAGTTTCTTTTGCACCCATCATTTTGCGAATTGCAGGTCCAGCAAATTTTAGGAATCCAACATAAGCCGCAACTGGTGTTCCCGGTAAACAAAAGATTAGAGTATCATTTTTATGAGCTATTAAAATTGGTTCACCTGGTCTCATGGCAACACCATGAGTTAACACATTCGCATTTTCATTCACAACTTCAGGGAGATAATCTTGTGTTCCAACTGATGTACCACCCGTAAAGAGAACCATATCAGATGATTGAATTGCTTGGAGTAAATTTTTTGTAATTAAAGATTTATTATCTTTTAGAGTAGCTGCTGAAATTACTTCCCCACCATAAGTTCTCACCAAATTAGCAATCATAGGAGTGTTGGAGTTATAAATCTGACTTTTACCTAATGGTTCACCAATTTCAACTAGTTCATCTCCAGTTGCAAAAACAGATACTTTTGGTCTTATAAATACTTGAATCTTTTGAATACCTTGAGAACTAAGCAATGCGATATGTTCTGCCTTGAGTTCTGTTCCTTTTTTGAGAATGATTTCTCCTTTATGAATATCCTCACCTTGTTTTGCGACATTTTTTCCTGGGGCGACTGGGTTATATATTTTGATCATATTATTTTCTTCCATTTCAGTGTCTTCGATTTTAACTACAGCATCAGCCCCTTTAGGAATTACTGCTCCCGTAGAAATTCGTATAGCTTCTCCCCTTTTTATGGATAAATCGGAAGCTTCTCCGATTTCTATCTTTCCTACCTTTTTAACATATTTAGGACTATTAGGAGATGCTTCAAATGTATCTTCCGCAATTAAAGCATAACCATCCATAGCAGATTTATCAAATCCAGGAACATCAATCCTGCTTTCTATATCTTCAGCAATTATTCGATTTAACGAATTAGGAGTATCAATCTCTTCTGTACTAACAGCTTTAGTATTCAAAAAAAGTAAATCTAACGCATCTTCAACTGAAGTTAGTTTTGCAAAGCCAATTTTTCTTAATCGCTCAACCATGTTGATCATTCCTCTTTATTTATAAGATAACACATATGGGCCAGTTCGGGTAATATTAGATCATGTAACGCTATTTTTACGGCGTTCGGTGATCCTGGTAAAAGAAATACTGCTTTTTCTCTAATTTTACCCCCTATCGCTCTTGAAAGCATAGCTGCTGAACCGATTTCTTTAAAAGAAAGATATCGAAATAATTCTCCGAAACCAGGAATTATTTTTTCAAATTTTGGTTGAATGGTCTCATAAGTAATATCTCTTGGCGATAATCCCGTTCCTCCACTGAATATAATAGAATCTATGTTTTTTTTCTCTAAGAATTCATTCAAGGCAGAATTAATATGCTCAACCGAATCTGGAATAATTTTAGTAAACTTTAAAGATATTTTCTCCTCTTTATAGAGTAATTCTTGAACAAGTGGAATAGTTTTATCGGATGTGTTTTTTTGGTCCTTTATTTCATCATATCGAGAAGTGCTAACAATAATTAAGGCAATATTTAATTGCTTTTTCTCATCTGCTTGATGTTTATGTTTTTCATGAACTTTCATAATTTCACCTCTAAATTCATTAATCAATAAGTATAAAAGACTTTTTTGTCTCCTTTTTCTACTATTTCTTCTAGTTCTTCAATTTCAATATATCCATCAGAATAAAATAAGGTGCTGATGGCTTCAGAGCCTGTTTTAATCGGAAATATTTTTTGAACGCCATCTACTTCTCTCAACTCCACGGCTTTAAAATGATGTCTTCCGATAGGGCTATAGATTCTTTCACCAATTTCTAGTTCCTCAGCAT
>SDNN01000272.1 GCA_004524425.1 Promethearchaeota archaeon | reverse complement strand
TCCCTTATTTTTAAAAAAACTTAAATAAGTAATCAGCAAATTGTTTATTATGAAACTTTCTCCTAATAGTTTTGAATTTCAATTGTTTTTAACCTTAACTGTCATAATTTTAGTTGTTAAATTAGTTTTTATAGCCTACTTGGGGTTAAAGGTAAATGCTAAAAGAAAAGAGACTGGAAGCTTATCATTAGATTTTTTGACAGGGATTTTTCTCTTATTTATTTGCTTGTTTGTTTCGCGATTGTTCTATTTATTCTTTGATTTCGTGTTTACACAGTTTGACACAAGCACGGCCCATTTAGAGCCAGCAATAACATTTTGGAAGTTAGCTGCTCTAACGGCGAATATCGGATATATCATCTCTTTATTCGTAATCGATAAAAAAGTATTGAACTTTAGATTTAAAGGCTTTTTTGCTTACATATTAGCTATTGCTGCCGTTATTCAGTTCTTTTGGCCGGTCAATTCTCCCGAGGGATTTCAAATAGTTTCGACAATTAATCTCTTTGCATTTATTCTTGCGGTGCTTATTCCCATTATCTTTCTCTATATTGGTATTAAAACACCTGCTCTCCGAAAAACCTCATTTACAATAGCATTTGGCGTGATAATATTCGCAATTGGTTCCCTTTTAACAATTGAAGCAATTTCTCTCCCTTTAAGAAATGCCTATGGTGTAGGTGCGGTAATAGGGATCTATTTCTTGCATTTCTTACTCAAGGCAATAGGATTAGGAATGTTTTCTTATGGAGTGACCAAGTTTAGTGCTTGAAAAAGCATTTATCTTTTTTTTTATAATTTGAGCTTAAAAAAGTTCAAAAAGATTTTTTAACTTATTCATTACCATTGTCTGGAGTGGTTTCATCGGCTGGGGGAGGAACATAATCTCCAATATCAGGAAAAATTATTCGTGCCATATTCCAACCTTCTATGGTTGGATATTTCAATGCATTTTCTATCAATCTCTCCCCAATTTCATTATTAATTTCGATTTTATGAATGCTGGGTGTATTTTGTAGCATCATTTCATATTTAGCCCCTCCTGTACCTTGCGGAACTATTAATATTGCCGCATCAATGGCCCCTTCATTGATAGCATCTTTTAGTCTCTTAGCAGCATAATAACCTGCTACGCCGGCACTCCTGTCGAAGGTTTTGATGGAGGGAATTTCTAAACCCCATTTTTTACCACCTGTTTCAATTAAAGCTGCAAGCGTTTGGGTTCTTTTACCTAAAAGAAACTTGAACTCCATTTGGGTTTTGAATTCCTTGTCATATTTCTCTCCTACCATGTTTATGCTTTTTAGAGCTGCTCCGGCTACTGATGCTGGATTTACATCGATCGTGTAAATCTCTTCTGCTAATATTTCTTCAATTTTCTTTTTAATAACTTCTCGAGGTTTTGAAAAATCAATCACTTCCTCTTCAGATCCTGCTGGAGGCTTTACTGTAGCAACAATCTCCACACCAGCTTCCATCAATTCATCTACCGTCATTTCTTCCATGACTACTTTTTCAATAAACCTTCTGCAAAGTTTAATAGAATTCCTTGGATTACCCTTGGTTTTTTCAAAAATCATTTCAATGAGTTTTTCATTCAGAGGAAATAGTGGATACAAGGGAGGATTTAAGTTATTTTCATCCCAAAAACTTTCCATGCTTTTTGAAAAAAATATCTTCAAATCATTCAAACTAAATGGTTTTAAATCTTGTTCAGGTTCCATCCGAGATCTTAACGGAGGATCCGCAATCTCGAGAATTCTTGGCCAAACCTCCTTTAACACTGCTATAACAATAACGAGACCTTTAACTTCGTTATATAATCGCTTTAAGATTTCTAAAAACTTTCTTTCAGCGGCTTCACCGTGCATTCTATAAGGGGATTCAAGCTCATCAAAATACAAAATGAGTACTCTCTCTAAATTTTCGGTTATGATCTTTATCAATGCTAAGCAAACGTCATCGTCTTCCACAACTGAATTGATGCCTAAATCACTCAATTCTTCAGGCTCTAAATCTTCTCCAAGAAGCCATCGTTCGGCTAATGCTTTTTTATTTTTGTCTAATTGATAGGTCACAAGAGCTTTCACGCAATCAGCAAAAATTCCTGGAAACTCTCTAATTCCTTTTTGTATGACTTCATCGATCTTGGGCTTTTGAAAGATACCCTTTTTACCCCCTCCCCATTTTTCCACTAATTTTTTAGATACATCATTGAGAATCTCCGGTCCGACTTCCTCAATAATACAGGTATATACATGAAGTAATACCCGGATGCTGGCGGGAGGGCTAGGAACATACACGATGGTCCAATCAACTGGCTCAAATTGTGAAATTTCAATCTCCTCAGCTTCAGCAGATTCTTCTAACTTTTTTCTATTTTCCCTTTCTTTATCCTTGAATGAATGATAAGCATGGGTTTTTCCAGTACCTGCAGACCCCAATATGGGAATTAATCTACTAGATCTGTCCCTATATGTTTGACGTACCAATCTATAAACTTCACGGTCTATATAATTTCTTGGTCTTGCTATATCTATCTTGTCAGGGATATCTCCTCTGGAGACAAAATTAGAAAAAGGCATCATGGGCGTTTCCCTTAGCACGTCCAAATACATCTCTTTATCGTCATCACTTAATTCAGAGTACATGAATATCAATTTCCTTTATTTAATTGGAACAAAATTTATTAGTCTAAACAATTTTTTCTAGCATATAAGCTATATAGTTTTTAGCTATTATGAATTAAAACTAAATTCTCATTATTAAATTTAATTAATAATGAGAGTGATATAAAATATTTCGAGTTGATTTTTACATGGCGCCTAAAAATGAAGAACACGATGATGAAGAAGATGAAGATGAATTTAAAAATCCGTTTGATATCTTTAAATTTTTCTCCGATCCCAATAAAATTCTAAAATCTAAACAATTCAAACGCATTTTTAAGGAATTATTTGAAAAATTCTTTGAGCACTTACCGCCTGATTTTCAAAATTTTAGTCCCGAGGAAATTAGAAAGTTTATGATGGAAAATAAAGATAAATTTCCCTTTAAAGGACCAATAATGTATGGTTTTAATTTAGGAATCGGGCCAGATGGAATGCCAACGATAAATTCTTTTGGTAACATAAAACCAGAACCATATTCTGGAAAGGCAGAAGTTAATTCCGCACGGGAACCATTAGTAGAGGTGAATGAGGAGGCAGATCAAATCATTGTAATAGCCGAAATGCCAGGAGTTACTAAAGAAAATGTTGAAATAAAATCTACTTCCCAATCATTAATAATTTCAACAAAAGCTACCCAATATAAAAACAAATATTATAAAGAAATTGAATTGCC
>SDNN01000061.1 GCA_004524425.1 Promethearchaeota archaeon | reverse complement strand
GGGAGGAGTTAAGTATATAGATTGTAAAAATCCTTCTGAAGGGTCATTAGGTGCCAATTTTCCATGGATAATTGAGGCAATGAAAAAATTAGTTTTAAATGATAATTCTCACTTTCTAAGTGCTACTATAGGTGATTTTCCATATCTACCAGGAAGCGCATCATTAGCAGCTTTAGGAGCTGCGGTTGCGGGAGCAGACGTTATAAAAGTAGGATTAGAGGGACCCAGAAATGAGGGAGAAGGTACTAATCTAATGAAAGCTGTAGTAAAATCTGTAAAAGATTATAATGACAAGATTGAAGTTGTTGCAGCGGGATATGCGGATCACTCGAGAATGGATTCATCACCGCATTTTTTAGAAATCCCATCCATTGCCAAAAAATCAAATTCCGATTTTGCCATGTTGGATACGTATATAAAGGATGGAAAGGGTTTATTTGATTTTTTAAGTGTAAATGATTTAATCGAATTTAAAAATAAAGCAAGAAAGTTGAACTTAAAAGTCGCATTAGCAGGAAATTTGATGACGAGAGACTTAAAAAAAATTAAAGAAATAATGCCAGATGTCATTGGAGTAAGAAGTGTAGTATGTGAAGGATTTGATAGGGATAAGGGGTCAATAAAACAAGATCTCATAGAACGTTTAAAATCTGAATTAAATAAATAAAGAATTTTTATGCAGAATGCAAGAATTGAGATAAAAGTTGCAGATAAAGAAGATTTATTTGATTTAACAATCTGTGTTGATGATTTTTTAGATTTTATTGACAATTTTAAGAAAAGATTCTTGAATAAAACCCTATTTATTTTAAAACTTCTTTATAATTCAACGTTAGCGGGAATATTAGTAGCGGAAGACAAGAGCAATCAAATTGATTCATTAGAAAAAATCATCCCTTCCACCTTTCTCAATTTGGTTTATATTAATCCAAGCTTCCGTAATAAGCATCTTGGAAAATATCTATTGCAGAATTTTATAGAACTGCAAAAAGGTAAAGGTATTGCCTCAATTTATACGAGAATACCTAAAAAATACATGAAAGGGATCAAATTTTTTAAGGTAAATAATTTTCAACAAACTAGTTCTGAAGATAATTGGGTCATTTTAGTTCTAAATCTATGGAATGATTATGGAATAAGGGATTATTCTATGGTTGATGATTATTCAACTTGCTTCTTCGATTGAAAAATTTAGAAAAAATCTTATTAAGATCATAATTTGGAATTATTATTAATTAAAATTTTATGTAAAAAAAGATGATTTTCTATTATGTTCAGTAAAAAATTAGGTATAATAGGAGTAGGAAAAATGGGTTCTACGATGCTTAGGCGCATTCTAAACGCCCAGCTCATTGATAAGGAGCAGATCATGATCCATGATAAAAATGAATCTGTTCTTACCATGAGATCTAATGAATTTAATGTTGATAAAGCTAACAGTAATTTAGAATTAGCTCAAGATTCTAGATATATATTATTAGCAGTTATTCCACAAGTTATAAATGATGTGTTAGAAGAAATTGGTACAAAAATCAATGAACATCAAACAATAATTTCCATAGCAGCAGGAGTTTCAATTGAGCACATCCAAAAGTATGTCAACAAAAAAACGGGAATCATAAGATTAATGCCTAACTCTCCAGCTCTGGTTGGAGCTGCAGCTACTGCATTGGCTGTTAATAACAATATTAATGATGAGGAATTAAGCTTCGTTAAAAAGATTTTTAATTCGGTGGGAATGGTGGTTGAATTGGAAGAAAAACACTTGGATGCAGTTACGGGATTATCTGGTAGCGGGCCTGCATACATTTTCATCATCATAGAGTCATTAGCAGATGGGGGTGTAAAGATGGGATTACCAAGAGATGTTTCAGTGAAGCTTGCAGCTCAAACTGTTTTAGGTGCAGCAAAAATGATCTTAGAAACAGGGAAACATCCTGGTGAATTGAAAGATATGGTAGCAACCCCGGGAGGGACTACCATCACTGCTTTACATGAGATAGAATCGGCTAAGCTGAGAGCAACTTTAATTAGGGCAGTTGAAGCAGCAACGCTTAAATCTAGAATGCTTAATTCCCTATAAATCGATGAGACATTAAAAAAATGGCTTTATTTCATTAACATTTGATTTATATATGCGTATTTCTGGTTTAAAACAATTATACACTTCCAGAACCTTACTTACATCTTTATTTTTACAAAATGCAAAAACTGAGCGTCCTAGTTGATTCATGCTTGCTCCAATGATATTCAATCTATTTAAATTTTCAATTAATTCCTGGGTTTTTTTTAGATTTAAAATCTTTAGAATATTGGTCTCTTTTACAAAATTTATTGAAGCTTTTACAAAACTTTCAATGCTTTTTTCTGCCATTACTTTCCTTAAAGCTGTTCTACCTGCTATTTTGATCTTATCAATCAATTCCTCAGAAGTCAGTATCGATTTAGTATGAATTGCTCCAAAGGTACCACATATCACATTTAAATCCTCAGGAACCATAATTTGTTCAGAGACACAAGGATAACCAGATTCTTTTAAAATGCATAATCCCCCGGCCAATTGTCCGCATACAGTTCCAAGACCTGTTTTATTGATAACTTCAGAAATATGAGCTATTTTACCCTTTTCGTAACATGTTAGGTTTAAATTTAAAAGAGAACTTAAGCCAAAAATTGCTCCTAACGCTCCAGAACCACTTGCACCATATCCACATCCAACAGGCAAATCAAAATTATGATAGATTTTTAACTTTATGGGATCTTTTATCAATTTTTTGATAAAGTTATAAATGAAATAAGTTGTTTCGGCTTTTTGATTTAATTCATCATTATTTATATAAACCTTACAATCAGGTTCTAAATCGAAATTTTTATTTTCAATAACTATTTCTGTTTTTCCCACTGCAGTTAGGTTAAAACCAGCTCCTCTTGAACCTATTTTTTCTGGATTTGTGATTTTTTCTCCTTTTTCTGTTTTATCAACGATTTCAAAAAATCCAGAGATTCTATGAGGTACGAATATGGTAATTCTATCTGTATTTAGCAATTTAAATCTTGAAAATTATTAGATATTAAATCAATTATAAATAAAAAGAAAAATCAATTAATAATTAAGATTATTATGAAAAGACTTGTGCTAAAAATAGGAGGCTCTTTATTATTTACTAATGATAAAGAAATAGATTATAAAAAGATAGTCGAATTAAGCGATATAATAAAAAATGACTCGCATTTCGAGACACTTGTAATTATTTGTGGTGGAGGGCAACTGGCAAGGCAATACATAAATGCAGCAAGAGCATTAAATGGGAATGAGGCATTATGTGATATTTTTGGCATAGAAATATCAAGAATAAATTCAAAATTATTAATCACGGCATTTAAAAATTTAGCCTACCCTCAAGTTCCTAAATCAATGGATGAATTATCTATTGCCCAATTATCTGGAAAAATTATAGTTATGGGAGGATTACAACCAGGGCAATCCA
The DNA here is from genome assembly GCA_004524425.1 of Promethearchaeota archaeon. The sequence goes on along the minus strand of SDNN01000061.1, from coordinate 10,020 downwards.
CGACATCAGTCGCTTTGGAGGTGGCAGAATATATTAACGCTGACCAAGTGATTATTTTGACCAACGTTGATGGAATATATGATAAAGATCCTAAGAAGTATAAAGATGCAAAATTATTCGATAAAATTTCTTATGAAGAACTACAAGATATTATTTTAAAATCATCGGGAGACAATCAAGCAGCAGCAGGTGAATATCGAATTTTTGACACCGTATCTTTACAATTACTTAAAAGAAGTAAATTAAATCTCTTAGTAATGTCTGGAGCTAATTTAAATAATTTTAAGAAATTTTGGGATGGAAAATCCAAATATATTGGAACGGCTATTTCAAATCAATAAAGGCTCATACCATGTGAAAATTTATTAACTATCCTGATATGGCTTAATATATTCTAAAACATCATCATAATCAATACCTAATTTTTTAACCAATTCAATCTTCGGACAACCCCCCTTAGTCCATCCCCGTTCCTTGTAGACCGCATCTTGAAGCTTCTCATACTGTTCTTCACGGTAATTTCGAAGGATTTTCATTTTCTCTTCCGTGTCCAGCTCATTAAAATCAATTCCGATGCGCTCCTTTAGTTGCTCATCATATCTCTTTTGGCGACTTTTATATTCTACAGTTGTCACTGGACCTACAGCACGATAAGGTAGATTAGAATCATGCTTTCGTAGTCCCTTACCTTGACGTATATTAAAGATGCGCTGAAAATTATAAACTCTCTCTGAATCCCTTATTAAGTCATCCATGGTGGATTTTCTACCGGTTACTGCTGAAAAATATTTCGCATACCACTCGATGTGATATATAATTTTTGCTTGAATCAACTCTCCAGTATCAGGGTCTTTTATCGGCAATTCATAGTTCTTCTCCGAAACTACATCATTCCAAGGGAGCTTACAAAGTCCATTTAATGAGAACCAGGTTCTCCAATAGGGAAAGAATCGCAAGGCAGCGGCCTTATCTTCGAAAGTTGGAATTGAGTTTCTAACTACATCCTCAAATATTAGCCAGGCTTCGTCATGCTGGGGTCCCTTGTTGGTAAATCCATATCCTCCTTGTTGTGTTAATGATTCTTTTGTTACGTACTCAGAAAATTCAAGTCCCTTATGCTCCATACCAATATCTTGTAGAAATTGGGGATCTGCTCCCCATTTTTCAGCAAAAATGCGCTTCATTTTTTTTATTCCCTGCCCCACAATGATTCCAAATCCTTCTCCTCTCGCCATTTGATGAATCAACTCTAAAGCTGCTTTAGCGTTGCCAAAATTCAATTCTAGTCCTCCAGTAATCTCCTTATTTAGTATACCTTCTTCAAAACATTCCATCACGAATGCGATTCCCGTCCCTACTGAAATTGTATCCAAACCATAGGTGTCACAATAAAAATTAGCTTCTAATACCCACTCCGGATCCCATACGCCCCAATTTGAACCACAGCCTGCAATCGTTTCATATTCTGGACCGTCAACGATAACCTCTTGCCCTTTTAAAGGCCCAGTTTTTACAACGTGCCCTCTTTTATAATGTGAGCAACTTACTGAACAACCAAGCCAACAACCATCCGCGCCAGATCCCGTATCATCCTTGAAGAGTTGATACCATGTTTCTCTCTTAAATGGTATTTCTTTATCTTTTACTTCATGATGTTGGCCAAATCGAAAATTTTCAGTGGGAAGTAAATCCGTTATATTCATAATCTCAGGAAGATAACCCGTTCCCACGAAACGCATTTGATTTTGACCCGGATCTAATTCTACGATTTCTTTATGATGTATTTTTCCGACTTCTCGCACAGTGTCAATATCAGCAGGTTCATTCATCTTGGCATCATATTTCGGTGATCTACATACAATGGCTTTGATGTTTTTATTAGCAAACACCGTTCCAATTCCTCCTCTACCTGCTTGTTTGTAAGAGGCCCATTTTCTTCTCCTGCTAAACCAAGAAAAATTAAGCATGCCCCAATTCACATACTTAGCAGCAATTCCCGTGCTTACAACAGACACCTTCTGTTTTTCCCCCAAACTTAAATCGCTTGCAAACTTTTCCGTAAGTTGTTGAGTTAAAACATGTGAAAAATTAGAAAGATTATCATTCTCTTCGACTTTTAAAATCTGGATTATATTATCCTGGCCATTAATAAAGATAATTACATCCTCCTTTGCTTTTCCTTGAATTTCAAGGGCATCGAATCCAGATATTTTTAAATACGGACCAAAATAGCCCCCCACATTACTATCTATTATAATGCCCGTTAAAGGTGAGATTGTGGTAACAATTGATTTTCCTGCACCGGGATAATAAGTACTGGCACCTAAAGGGCCTGTAGCTATACAAATCTCGTTTTCTGGATCATCCCATTTTATTATCTTATCTTTGGGAAGGCTATTCCACATGAGCCAAAGATCAAAACCCTTCCCTCCGATGAATTTTTCTCTCATTTCTCTCTTTACGGGTTTGATCTTAATCTCGTTTTTATCTAAATTAATATATAACGTGCGATTTGTGTAGCCATGTTCCAAATTCTGATTTCCATATTTATATTCTAATAAGATCAAAAATACTCGCTCACGAAATTTATTCAAGCTATTTCGATTAAAAATGAAAAATACTATTAAGATTTAATGATAAAAAAATGACCTTTCTCAATAATAAAATGAGATGATATGAAGAAATTAAGAACTCCTCATCAACTGAATAATTCAATAAGAATTGCAAGGATATGATAAATTTTTTTATTATTGACATTTTAACTATTGTAACATTAACTACAATTAAAAAAAAATAAAAAATGTCTCAATCTTCTTGGAAAGATCAAATTAAAAAAAAATGGGGTCCTCACGCTCATTGTGTAATCTGTGGAAAAGCAGTCCCTCCTGACAAAAAATTTTGTTCACAAGCTTGTAGGGATAAATACCTTGGATATCAACAAAAAGAAAAGAAAAAAGGTAAAATTCAAATGATTTTTCTCTTAGGCATGATGGGTGTAATGATGTTATTATTGTTTTTCGTGTTTTAGAATTGTTACAAGATTACAGAAAATCACAAAATATTTAAAATCTAAAAATTCTTAAGGCAGGGATAACCAAGCTGGTCAACGGTGCCGGACACTTTTGAGAAAGATCCTTTTTCATAAGCTGGATTCAAGATCCTTTGACAAATCTTACCGTTGATTGATAATATATCCGGTCTCATAGGAGTACGTGGGTTCAAATCCCACTCCCTGCATTTTACTTATCTCCTTGGTATCAAACAAATAGGATCACCTTAGCATCATTTAATGACCTTAATTTGATCCTTTATTCTCATTTTCAATTTCATTTAACGTTTCATTTAACAATTCAATAAGTGGTTTTACTATTCCCTTTTCTTTATTCCTCTTCTTTAAGAAGAAAAGTAATAATACAGGGGCTTTTAAAACTTGGGATGCCCTCTCGGCAATCATAGTACTTAGTAATTTTTTCTCAAGACCGAATAAATTATAGGTCGAAGAAATAGATTTTAATCCTTCAGTCATGGGGGGACTTCCTAGTGTGACATTTCCGATTCCCATTTCTTTTTGATCTGAAATTAATAAAAGATAACTCTTGTATAATCTGAAAATCTTAAGATATATTTTGGAGTCATCAATAAAAATTTCTTTTTCTTTTAAAAGATTCATCATTCTTCCTATAATAATCTTAATCGTCAGTTAAGTGAAATTCAGATTAAAAGTCCTGTTTCTCTGATGGACTCTTCAGCATCATAGTTTTTATGAACAATTAAGCTCAAAGCTCTTACAAACTTTGTTGGATCTCTTGCTTGAAATACATTTCTTCCATAAGCCACACCAGCACCTCCAACGCTTACAGATTGCTCAGTAATTTCTAATATTCCTTTAACCCCCATTTTTTCTCCGCCTGCTATTATCACAGGGGCCATGCATCCTTTTACGACTTCTTTAAAAGAGTCTGGATCTCCTGTCCAATTAGTTTTAACGATATCAACCCCCAACTCAGCAGCTACTCTTGCAGCTATCTTAACTACTTCCACCTCGTACTCATCTTCTATATTTTCACCCCTCGGATACATCATTGCTAGAAGCGGCATGCCGAATTCTCTACATTCTCTCGATACAGTTCCTAAGGTTTCAAGCATTTCAGGGTCAGATTGAGTCCCAATATTCACGTGAAGTGATACTCCATCAGCACCTAATTTAACGGCCTCTAAAACGGTATTTACTAATACTTTATAATTAGACAAGGGGCTTAAAGATGTGGATCCTGATAAATGTAGAATTAATCCGATATCGGGGCCATATCCTCTATGAGCATATAAGGGGATTCCTATATGCCCTAACACGGCATTAGCGCCCCCCAATGCTATTTTGTTTACCACATCTCCCAAATTACCTTCGATACCTTTTATTGGTCCTACAGTAAGCCCATGATCCATGGGCACAATAACCATCCTTCCAGTTTCCCGATCCATAATTCTTTCTAATCTTATGCTCTTACCAATATATCCAGACAGTTTTATTTCATCTCTTTCGATTATATTTATTTAATAGAATTCAAGTTTTTAATTTAACTATAATTATCAAGAAATATCAATTTTAGTAAAAGTATAATTAAAAAAACATGTTTATATAATAAAAAAAAAGAAAATCATTTTGGAAAGTCTTAAATTGTCAGACGCCTTTTCAGAAAAAACAAATGAACCTAATTTTTGTTATAATTGTAATGCAGAAATTAAAGAGATCAATCAACTGAATTGTCCCAACTGTGGAATGATTTTAAATCCAAATAACCATGTAAAATGGAGAAATAGTTTCCTTGGCTTTTTATGCTTGTTACTTTTCATTCCCATTCTTATCGCATTTCTGATTTATTTTCTAATATAATTAGAAGGGTTGAAAGTATAAACGGTTTATGACATTACTACTCTAATTTATTCATGAAGGGTAATATCCCGGAAATTCAAGCCCAGATGTTTCGGGAAAATCACACATAATGTTCATGCATTGAATTCCATTCCCAGCAGTGCCTTTAACTAAGTTATCAAGAGCGCATAAGACTACTATTCTATTCATGTGATCATCAAGTTGGAATCCTACATCAACATAATTAGTACCCGCAATGATTTTGGGATCCGGTAATCTAAAAGTTCCAATTTTCTGATTAATTAATCTAACAAATGGTTCATCATTATAAGCGTTTCTGTAAGCCTTAAATAGCATCTTCTCCTCCATATTTATTGAGTCATCATAAAAGACATGTGAAGTGGAGAGAATTCCCCTGACTAAATTCACGGCGTGTGCGGAAAATCCCACCTTGACTTTCTCATTCGATTTACTTTTCTTTTCCAACGCTAAATTTAATTCTTGTTCAATCTCTGCCGTATGTCTGTGACCCGTCATCTTATATGGGCGAATACTGTTTGCTCTAACTGGATGATGGGTAGTTTCACCATATCCCGCTCCTGAACCAGAAGACCCTGTTTTAGAATCAATTATAATATTATTCACCTGAATTAGGTTATCCTTTATTAAGGGATATAACCCGTAAATTGCACTTGCAGCATGACATCCAGCAACTGCCACTAAATTTGCCTTTCTTATCTCTCCACGATGGAGTTCAGGCAAACCATAAACAGATTCTGAGATGTATTCTGGGCTCACATGTTTTTTCTTATAATAGTGCTGATAAATGTTTTGATCTTTTATTCTATAATCGGCACTCAAATCAATAACTTTCAAACCTACTTCCAATAGATCCGGAACAAAGTTTTGTGAAACCCCATGAGGTATTGCTAGAAATATGATATCACATTTCTCCTTTGCCGCTTCTAATGTATATTCTTCAAATTTTAAGTCTAATACATTTCGCAAATTAGGATAAATAGAATGAAAATATTTTGATATTAATCTACGAGAAGTTATATAGGTTATTTTCACATGGGGATGATAACTCAATAACCTAACCGCCTCTCCACCTGCATAACCACTCGCTCCAATAACTCCAACATTCATGATGGTCAATAATTATATACAAATTATAAATTTACCGATAGCTTGATTATTATAATTCAGTAAGAGAAAGTACTAATTTTTTTAAATAAACATAAATTCGGTATGGTTAGAAATCCGAAGCTATTATTTTTGGTGATTTGTTTATAAAAAATTCTTGTAATTTTGATAATGATAAATCCATTATATTGTTTAAATAGTCAAAAAGAGGGTGACCTCTGAGCTCAAACACCGAAAATAGACCTTAATTTGGTATATATTTTTGATAATTCAGAAATAATTTGTTCATTATTTTGCTGTAAATAGTAATTGATGTATCCCGATAGACCATCAGCATCGTTAATCCAATCTAAAAAGGCTTGAATTTCACCTCTTAATTGAGGATCGACGCTGGGTGCAGAAGGAGCGGGTCCAGCACTTACCGTGCCTAATTCTGCAGTTTCGTCCAAGTATGGTCCAGTAGAACTGAGGCTTGATAAAGCTCTTGCCGTGTCCATGTATGCGGCGTTCATTGGGCCATCAGGTTCTACATAACCAATAATTTTATGCTCTTCATCTTTTGCCCCAACAATATGACCTTCACCTCTTATAGAAGTAGCTACTAGTCTTTCAGTGGTACATTGAAGCATTGAATACTTTACTCCCGAAATCATTATAAATTGTGAATTCATGGATGCCCAGCTTGACAGGACTCTTCCAAGATCAGCACTAATGTCCCAATTATCTGTCGAATAAATTATATCATTTCCTTTTATTACAGCAACAGCAATTATAGTTGGTTCAGATTGCATTAAATTATAGGCGGCAGTTTCGGGATCTACTGGCATTTTAACCTTTTCCTATTTTTATTTACTATACATCAATAATAAATATCTTAGATTTAAATTTTTTTATAAATATAATTATAAAAGTAGTATTAAAAATTTATTGATAAAAATCTATTTATTCCTTTTTTTAATATTAATCTTCCCAAATATTGGTTTATATCTTGCTTTCACGTCATAATTTTTCTTAGCTAATTTTTTAAGGTTGTATCTTTCAATAGGTATTCTGTTCTTTAAAAACTCTTCATGAAGTTCATCTTTATGATTTGAATTTATGAGATGGTTCTTTAGATCCCTTTCAGTTTTGAAAATTTTTCCACAAGAGGGACAACTCGGGGAAGATTCTTCCAATAAGCCTTTTGGTTTTTTTATAATAACGGGATAACGGTTTTGTAATTTTTTTCCCGAATAATTTTTGCATTTATGTTTAATCAATTTACCATACGGAGGATAATCAAAAAATACTTTACATCCATGAACACATTCCCAATATAAGACATCTGCACCGCATGATGGGCACTTTGTTTTGAAAGATCTAAGAAAACAATGTTTTCCATGAGCCTTATAATATTGTCGCATTGATTAAACAAGTATGTGAAAAAATTAAAAGATTTTTATTATAAAAATAATTCAAACCTTAAATTTATTATAAAATTGATTAGATCGTGGTTTAAGAATCTTATTCCTCAACGAATAGAAATAAATGAAGTTATCAAAATGATGATTTTATGGTTTTACCTTCCGACAAAAATATTCTGATAAAATTTCACGTATTTTTCATAAATACAATGAAATTAATAATAAGAATTATTAACTGAACAATTAGAAAAACGCAAACATTTAAATTTATGATATTAATTATAGACCATAGAGAAGAGATTTTTATAAGGGTTGATATTAATATGTCGGAAGAGATTTCAAACTTATGTCCGGAATGTGGAAATAAAAATCTAATTTTAGATGAATCAAGAGCCGAAATCATATGTAACACATGCGGATTAGTCCTATCCCAGAAAATCATAGATTCTGGACCTGAATGGAGGGCATTCTCTTCAGAAGAGGCTAAAAATAAAGTGAGGGTAGGAGCTCCTGCCACTCTCACTCTTCATGATAAGGGGCTTTCAACCATTATAGGTTGGAAAAATAAAGATGCTTATGGAAAATCTATTAGCCCTAAAATGAAGGCCGAAGTATATAGGTTGAGAAAGTGGCATATTAGAACAAGAACAAATAAATCAATAGATAGGAATCTGGCCTATGCCATGAATGAATTAGATCGATTCGCATCTCAATTAAATTTATCAAAAGATATTAAGGAATCCTCCGCCCACATATATAGAAAAATGGTCAATAAAAATCTCATCCGAGGGAGATCCATAGAAGCAATGCTCATCGCTTCAGTCTATGCGGCATGTAGATTAAATAACATTCCTAAAACATTGGATGATTTTATTGAATTTGCCTCGGTGGATAAGAAGAAAGTAGCCCGATGTTATAGATTAATAATTAACGAACTTAGAATTAATATAAAAGTCTCTTCTCCTATAAATTTCATTCCAAGGTTTTGTGCTGAATTGAATTTATCGGGGAGTACTCAAAATCGCGCAGCTGAAATTTTAAAATTAGCGAGAAAGTTTCGACTCACTGCAGGAAAAGCACCAACAGGATTGGCTGGAGCAGCATTATATGTCGCTGCGATGGAAGAAGGCGAACGAAGAACTCAGAGAGAAATTTCATTAACAGCTGGAGTGACTGAAGCAACCATACGTAATCGCTATAAAGAACTTGTTTCACATTTAAAAGTAGATCAAAATACCTTAATGAAAGTGGAAATTAAGTAAATTTAGAGCATTTAAAATTAAAAAGAATTACTTTTTAAAAAAAGTACTTACCGAACTTTAATTCTTTTAATAACATCCGGTCTTTTTTTGTATAATATTCGAAAACCACAGTGTGAACATTTAATGCCGGGAAGTGCATTTAATTCTTTTTTACTGACTTCTTTCCTGCAACTTTTTCTGGCACATACGTATTTCATGCTAAGCTATGCAATTTATCATGATTAAAATATTTTTCGCTAATTAAATTTGATAAATGCTTTTCCTTATGCTATTCTCTAAAAGGATTATTATAAATTCTTAATATAGAATCAAAGAAAAAGGATATTTTATAAAAAATCAAATATATAATGACTTTCTTTTTTCATCTGTATCAATGAATTTAAATATCTCAAGGTCTTTTTCTAGTTTTTCTTTTTTATCCTGGAGATTTTTAGAAATGTCGTCGATATTTTCTAAGGAATATTTCTTTTTAATTGGCAAAGTAAAGGATTTCTTAACCATATCCAATAATGCAATTGATGCCTTTAGATCAGTAATGTCTTCATTTATCATTGCTAAATTATCTGTCTCAGCAAGAAAAACTAATCCATCAATATTAAATCTAGCTTTTGCTAATGTAGGAATCAATCCATTCGCACCAATGATTACCCCTTTATTGATTTTTTCACAATGATTTTTTATTAAAAATTTTTCTAGAAGGTCTCGATTCGTAGCAGTTATATAAATCTTTGGAATCTTGCTTTGGAGCTTTTGACTACTCAAGGGGTAAGCACCTAGAGAAATAACTAATTTAACTCCACATTCTGCTATAATTTCAGTTAAAAAATTTGATATTTTATAGATCCCTTTTGGAGTTAGACTTTGGGCATCAGCCGTTATTAAGAGTATATCTCTCATTTTTTTTGGATCTTTCCAAATCAAAATTTCTGCTTTAGGTGCCGCCAATAAGCTGTCGTCGACTATTGCTCCTGCCGGATATTCATCAAAAATGATATCCATATAATTCTTGGCTTTTAATTGCCCCACTAACGAATCTAAAGCAAACTTTCCTATATCTGCTATACCAGGACAGCCAATAATGGCAATAGGATTTACAAAATCACTTTTCGAATAATTAAAGTGCTTAATTACCTGAACATCTTCATTCATTTTTTTTTCCCAATTTTTTAAAACAATATGCGATATTTTTATCTCCTTTTTTTGATTAATATTACCTTATGTTATTCAGATAGACTGACGATTTATCGTATTATTAATTTTAAGACCTATATTTAGATAATATCGAAAATTTCAATAATTATTATAAAAATTGAAGATTTGCCTTTTATTTATTAGTAGC
>SDNN01000271.1 GCA_004524425.1 Promethearchaeota archaeon | reverse complement strand
ATATGGTCGTTATTTACATTTTTAACCATTTTCTCAACCGATTTTTATTCACTGTTATTTTTTCAATTAATAGCAGCAATAGGTTTCGGTTCAGCCTTACCTTTAATATTCTCTTTAACAGTGGATATTGGTGATATAGAAAAAAGAGGATCTGTATTTGGAAGGCTCAGTGCAGTCTATGTTTTAGGTAATGGTTTAGGACATATTCTTTCGGGTTATTTGATAGAATCATTTTCTTGGACCCTTCCGTTCATTCTAATTGCCATTGCAGGGTTCTTTTGTACTATAGCACTTTGTATCATGAAAGAACCAGAAAGAAGGGGGATTATTCAACCTACAGAAATTGAGGATGAAAGTGTTTTAGGGATGAGTTATAAGCTTAAGCTGACAGATTTCAAAGAAATATGGCGCATTAAAACCATATTCTTTGTTATAGTCCTCAATTTTTTCATGTTTATTGCAATAGGGGCAATCTCATCTAATTTTATAACAATGCTGAAGAACGACTATCAGTTAAGTTCAAGTTTTGCTACCACAATGCTTGTTATCATTTTTGGTAGCCAAATGATTAGTGGGCCAATCATGGGGAAGTTGGGGGATAAAAAACATATTGATGATAAAAATGGAAGGATAAAAATAACCTTGCTTTGTCTGTTAGGAGGATCAACTTTCTATATTATCGCATTTTCTCTAGTCTTTGCAAACTCAGACATGTTCATGCTTTTTGTTTTCTTTTTATTATTATTCATTGGAGCATTCTTATTTGGAGGGATCGATCCCTTGCTACAAGCAACTCTGGGAGATGTCAGTCCTGCTAAAATACGATCAACAGTTTATTCATTAAACTTTTTAGTGTATACTATTGGCAGAAGCTTGAGTATTTTAATTTTAGCTGGTTTTTTTCTTTCATTTAATAATTTGTATAGACCGGGTTATCTCATTTTATCTATTATCGCTTTATCATGTAGTCTCTTTTTGATAATAATTTTAAACACTTTACCAAAAGATTTAGGAAGAATATGAACCAGAACACTTAATAACATTATCTGACTATTTTTCTTGCTATATTTTCTAATTCCTCTTCGGAGATATAATCTTGACTTTTGATTTTATCTTGAATTCTTTTACGAATTAAACCTAAATGATTTTCTGTCGGATTCAATCCCATTTTAGCCAGTTTTGCTTTGATTGCTCTGTCTTGAAGAGTTGTTGCTCCAAATATTAGTTTACGGGTCTGGCCAACAACATGGGGTTTGTATAGTTCCCAAGTCATCCAGTTACCTATTAAAATTTGCTCAACATGCAGGTCTGATTCGTGAATGAAGCAATTTTTTCCTACAATAGCTTTATGTGCTTGTAATGGGGTTTTACTAAATTTTTCAATAAGTTGGGATACTTCTAAAATTTTTTCCAGTTTTAAATCAAGATTAATTCCATATAAAATTTCAAGTGCCATGATGACCTCTTCAGTTGCTGCATTTCCAGCTCTATCCCCTAACCCATTAAATACCACGTCGACAATTTCTGCCCCTCCTTCAACTCCAGCTAGTGTTGTAGCAACGGCTAAGCCTAAATCATTATGAGTATGGACTTCTATAGGGATATCCTTAACGATCTCTTTGGTGAACATCACATTATCCTTAAAGGCAATTGGTAGTGCACATCCGTTTCCATCATAGACTACGATGCGGTCAACTCCTGCGTCTAATGCTAACTGACAAAATTTCTTCCAATATCTTGGAACTACTCTTCCGGAACCAAATGCTACATACGCTCCTTGAGATTTAGCATATTCAATCCCCTCTTTTATTCTATCAAATACTGCATTTTTAGAGTTCAATACTGGATCGGGAACAAGCAAAAAATTTATTTGATCTGCCTCTGAAGCGATAATTTCATCAACCTCTTTTTTAATATCCTGAGCATATAATCTCGCATGGGATGATAATTTCATTTTAATTCCTTCTTTTTTGAGGGCTTTAAACGTATCGAAATGCTCTTTTATTCCTGCGGCATATCCTACTTCAATTTCTGGAATTCCTATTTCTTCTAATATCTTTGCGATTTCAATCTTTTGCTCTATGGTGAAATAAGTACCCGGCGTTTCCTCTCCTTCTCTTAAAGTATCATCTTTAATTATCACTTTTTTTGGTAAATTCATTTGATTTCGGATTGAATCTTTATAATTCCATTCAAAATTCCACCATCTTTGCTGAGGATCAACTCTCATGTAAGTCCATGCATTTATCCACATAGATTTCAACCTTGAAAGATCTAATGTTTAAGTTATTTTAATTGTTTTATAAATTCACAACTAACTTTATTTAATATACTGTTTAATAAAATTTTAAAGATATTTCCGTGAACATAATCTTACCATATAAAAAATAAGCGATAATTTATGGATGATAGAGCAAAAGAAGTACTTGAAAAAATTGATGCGATGCGAGAGGATATCATCAAATTTCACCAAGAAATAATTCGAATTCCCTCAGAAAATCCTCCTGCAAAATACAAAGAAATTTCAAAATTTGTAGAAGCTAAATTCAAGGAAATAGGTCTTAATACTTCAACCAAGAGAAAAAATGTGATTGGTACCTACGGAAATTCTGAGGGCCCATCATTGATTCTCTATGGTCACATGGATACTGTGCCCATTTATGATGGTTGGACGAAAGATCCTTTCGGAGGAGAAATAATAGATGGAAAAATATACGGTCGAGGAGCTTGCGATGACAAGTCGTGCGTGACTGCTGAGATCTTTGCCACTAAAGCTTTACTCGATTGTGGAATAGATCTGCCAGGTAAGTTAACAGTAGTTTCGGTTATTGATGAGGAGTCTGGCGGATTTAATGGAGCTCGCTTCCTTCTTGATAGGAAATACATCACAGGCAATGCATGCTTATTAGGTGATGGACGTGGGGGATATCCAGCAGCTTATACTGGAGGATTTGCTTTGGTAACGATCCAAATTGCTGGGAAGAAAGCGCACGCCCTAAGCTTTCCCGATATACCTAAATATAGAAATGAATTCTCGGGAATTAATGCCATCCAGAAAATGGTTAAAATTTTAGATTTTCTGACAGGATTACAAGAAGAATACCTGCAAATCGAAACAAAATATCCCAATTTTCCAGGTCATCCATCAAAAGTCACAACCATTAGTTTGGCAAAAATCGATGGCGGAAATAAGTTAAGTTCAGTTCCCGATAATTGCATTTTATATTTTACCATCAACACCATTCCAGAACAAGATATTGGAACCATAAAAAATAGGATTTTAGAATATATTGATGAATTAAAGAAAAAAGATCCTACCTTAGAAATAAAAGTCAATTTTGCCTTTTCGTTTGAACCGTT
>SDNN01000270.1 GCA_004524425.1 Promethearchaeota archaeon | reverse complement strand
ATTTTTTGATCGGTTTTCATAATTTAATTTTAAAGAATTAGGGAATATGAAAATAGTAGCATGTACAATTGGTGGGTAAAAAGGAGGCTTATAATACGAAATTCCGGCAAAAAACAAATTCATCATATTTCTTAATCGATAGATGCGATCTCATGATAATCTAAAATGCAATTTCTATAATTCTGTCTATTATTCTCGGAAAAAATCCAATTAGATTTATAAATAGAGAGTTCTATTATTTCATTTAACCATTTTCTAAAAAAAATAAATTCCAATTAAAAGGTTGAAGTATATAATGGAAGAACAATTACAGAAAGAACTAGCAAAGACATTAAAGAGAGAACGTACCCAGAAAAAGCTTACAAAATACATGAGTGGGATGGGAAAGTACCTTCTTCTCACGCTTCCTTGGATCATGGTAATAATAACCATATTAGCCATATTTAACATAATTACCCTTGTAGATATCATCGTGGCTGCGATTTTTTATATCGTATTGTTTCTGTATTTTATAAACTCGGTCATTTTATTCTATGGAGCCTCATTCACGAAAACCTCATTAAAGAAGAGATTAGATTTTGAAAGAAAAAGAGGAAGGCCCATAGATAGCTTAGAGGGATTTGATTTACTCTATAATAATGTTAACAGGGTCATTAAATTATTGAAGATCATTGCGGTGTTATGTTTTATTGCATTAGGTTTGTTTTTATCCATGATCCTTATTGGATTACTGGAGATTGGATTCGCTGCCATTGGATTTGCCTTGTTTGGGTTTGGCCTGGCCTTGTTGGTTCGATCTTTAAATTTAAACATACACGATGTTAACGGTCTTTCTGATTTTTATAGACCTAGCACCCATCAAATTTTTTTGGATAATTTCTTTTCAGAAATTTTTGCTAATCATTTAGATCCAGTTACCTACTTGAAATGGGATGAATATATTGCTGGAATAAATAAAATCTTAACTTCTGGATTTGTCCAAAAAATTAAACAGGAAGAGCCCGATGAATTACCCATTACTTTCGCTCTAGAGAGAATTCTATTCCTCTATTACTTGAATTATCAAGAAGTTTTGACTAGAGACCAATTTTCTGATGAATTAAAAGAGGTCATTAATGTGGATTCCCCAACATTTGATGTTGATAAAGGGTTATTAGTCGATGGAGCATGGTACTTTTCGCTTGATGATATTTCAAAATTATTCAAATACATCAAATTTTACAATCCTGGCTTTTTTAATATAATCGATCGACTACAACTCGAATTATCTGATAACATTGAAAGAGTGTCTAAGGATCCTATATACATGGATTCTTCTTCTCAAGAAATTGTTTTTAAAGATACTGAACTGAATATCATGGTCTTTCTCTATAACAATTCTAAAGAAAGAAAAAAGTATAAAATAAGGATTATTGCTCCCGGATTTGAACCACATGAAGTAAAGATTGATATTGAGGTGGAGGGTAGAGGCACATTTGAAATACCAAGTGAATCCATCCCTTTAATCGCTAAGGATGAGATGGATATTGCTAGTGTGTTATCTAGCATGCTGGAAAACGGAGATACGACATGGGTCTCCCTAGAGCCAAGAGCTCTCGGTGAACAAACGATTCAAATCTTCTTGGAAAATGAAGATGGACTCATTATTGAAGGTAGAACCAGAGCTGTCAAGGTGACTAAGGATTTATTGGGTCAGATCAAGAAGTTAACTTCCATGGGATCAATCTTGGGTGGTTTAGCTACCCCTCTTTCCCGCATGCTTGCGGGAGGCGGGCTTCCCATATAGAATCTCAATTACTTGAATAAAACTTGAAATTAATCTACTTTTTTTTTTATTTTTTCATTAAAAGTCTATAAGATTGGTCGATCATAAGTTAAAGCTCGATTTTCACTTTAGAATTCATTATGATTTTGTTTAAGACTAAAATTATTATCTTCTATTTCACTTATAAAAATTATATTTTTCTTAACAAAATTATTGAAATCAAAAACACATTGTTTAATTTGGATCATTAATTTTTGTAATTATCATAATAAAATAAAGTATAATATTAAAATAAGGTGTTAGAGATGGTTGTAATAACCACAAAGAAGCCAGATGAAGAAGTTTTTGAATCTCTACGCAATTTTAATGCCAAGAAAGTGGCAGTTGTTTCATGTGGAACTTGTGCTGCTCTTTGTCAAACCGGGGGAACAGAAGGATTGGCTGAGTGGGAGAAAAAATTAAAAGAAAATGGTTTTGAAGTCACGGCGGGAATAGTATCTGAGGATGTTTGTGATAATAGGGTAATGAAAAAGGATTTTAGAAAAATTGATGATGAGCTTAAAGAATCTGATGCCATTCTTACCTTAAGCTGTGGATTAGGAGTACAGAGCATAGTCACTACTCTTGAAAAAAAGTATCCAAATATACCAGTATTAGTTTCAAATAATACTGAATTCATGGGCATGACCGAAAGAATTGGCCGCTTTTACATGCGCTGTCAAGGTTGCGGGGATTGTTTATTAAATGAAACGGGGGGTATTTGTCCAATTACTACCTGTGCCAAGGCACTCATGAATGGTCCCTGTGGTGGAATGGTTGAAGGCAAGTGTGAAGTCGGTGGATATGAAAGAGATTGCGGTTGGGTTTTGATTTTCAACCGATTAAAAGAAATTGGGAGATTAGATCTCTTCTCTAAATTAAGAGAGGCCAGAGATTGGAGCGATTCTGGACACCAAAGAGAGGTAGTATTTAGATAGGAGGTGTATGAAAAAATGGCAGAAAAGAAAGTTTATTCAAAGTTAGGAGAGGCCCTTGCAAAGGGCGAATTTGTTTTGACGGGTGAATTAGAACCAGAAAAAACCTGTGATCTTTCACATTTAGTTCATGAAGCGAAAGAGATGGCCCCTTATGTAGTAGCTGCAAATGTGACTGACAGTCCACTTGGAATAGTTACCATAAATAGTCTAGCAGCTTCATATATCGTGCAGAGGGATTCGGGACTAGAATGCATTTGGCAAATGACCGTAAGAGACGTAAATAAATTAGGTATTGCTGGCATGATAATGGGAGCTCAAGCGTTAGGGATCCATAACATTTTGTCTCTCACAGGTGATCATCCTAACATGGGAGACATGCCCGAAAGCAAGCCTGTTTTTGACTTAGATTCAGCAACCCTAGTTAAACTTGTACGAGAAATGGTAGATACAGGAGCAATTAACGGAAAAGAGATAGAAAGCCCTCCTAAATTACACGTGGGTGCGGCAGCAAATCCTAATGCTGATCCAATGGAAGCCGAAATTTTAAAGATTGGTAGAAAAGCTGAAGCAGGAGCAGAATTTATTCAAACTCAAGTAGTTTATGATTTAGACAGGACCAT
>SDNN01000269.1 GCA_004524425.1 Promethearchaeota archaeon | reverse complement strand
GACTTTTTTTTCAAATGTGTTTTTTGAAACTCTCTTATCAAAACTGGCTTTAATCTTGTAATTGCTATTATTTTTGAGATCATTATACCATTTTTTCTTTTTATTACTCATTGGATAGACAATTCCTTCGTATAGAAATATATCAATTAATGTTCTTTCTCTGAGAAGGACGGATTTTAACTTTTCATAATCCGCTTTAATCTTATGTTTTTTAAAACCCTTGAAAATATTAGAATTATCAATAAAAATCATTACTTTTTCATCAGACAAACAAATCATCTCGATGTTCTTTTCAAATAATATTATCTAAAAGATTTTAATACCAAAAAACTAAACGCTTTAAACAAATATTTTTTTATTCCTCTTTTAATTCATTATTAAGGGTTTCTATAACTTTTTCTACAACTGGAAACATCATGATAAAAAGATGTACCAATCTGTAAATTGTCTCAAATCCTTCTTGATCTTTTAATTGTTCCATGTTCTTCTCAAGATCTTGCTTCATATCTTTAAAATTTTCTTTATACTTAAGATAATACTTTACAGAATACAAATAAGACCTAATAAAGCCATTCGTAACTGAGTCCATCGAATAAATATTTTCTCCTTTTGAGCGTCCTATTTCCTTTATAATATTTCTCTCTAAAAGATAATTTATTTCTTGGGAAACTGTGCCAAGTGAGAGATCAGTCAATTCCCTGAGCTTCGTTTGGGTGAGATTTTTTCTGGTAATAAAATATGATATAATGAGAGCGGTTGATCGCTTTTCACCTATTAAAAGTTGAGAACCAAGTAATTTCTCAATAACTTCTCGTTCCATATCCCTAATTTCAGGACTAAATTCAAGCGAGTTTATTTTTCTCACCTCTAATTGATTTTATTTGATCTGAATTTATAACAGTATTCAATATATTTTCTAATAATTTACAGAATTCTTTAAGTTCCTCCAATCGCTTTAATAGCAAATCATATCCTGGTTTTTTTTTATTATCCATTGCTTTAAGTTGTGAGATTTTTTTATTCGCAAAATTAAGTAATTCCTCTGCCTTGAGAGATTTTATTAAGGATACATTTTCGGCAACATATGACATCGAATCTCCAATTGAATATTGGTATTTGCGCGTTCCTTCAATAAGTTCTTTATGAACGAAACGGGACTCAGCTAATATCTTCAAATTTTCAGAAATTGCTCCTTTAGAAAATCCTGATAGTTCTTTTAGTTGTGATTGAGTTAGTCTCTTATGAATTAGAAAATATCCAATAATGGCAGAAAGAGTTTCATTAGTACCCTTCTTTTTACCAATTTCTACTAAAAATTCAATCAATTTTTTCTCATAGTTACGGATTTTCCCTTCTTGCAATTTTTTCTTTATTTTTTTTTTTAAGTACTTTTCAGATATTAAATCTTCAATTTGGTTCCAAAGAGAATCACAATTCTCGGATATTCCATTCTTATCCTCCATAAGTGTAATAAGTTTGTGCAATCTTTTATCAGAACTCAATGGATTAGATACAAAATCTCTTAATTTTTGTTTAAAAATATTTAATTCATACTGCTCTCTTACTATATAATCATGGAATATTTCTTCCATTAAACTATTGAATTCTTTAATATTTTCTGATGCTACCATTAATAAGTTTTAAATCCTTAGTTTTTGAAATCTTAATTCTCATATAAAATATAGGTTATTATACTTATAAATCTTTCACTTCATCTGAAATGAAAATATTTAAATATTATCTTTGTTACTTATAATTTGAATATAAACTTTCACTTCATCTGAAATGAAGGTGATTATTAAAAAATGAACGCGATTGAAGTAAAAAATTTAAGAAAATATTACTCTAAAGGTACAGTGAAAGCAGTTGATGATATCTCTTTTGCAGTCCCACAAGGTGCGAGGTTCGGATTTTTAGGTCCTAATGGAGCAGGGAAAACAACCACGATTCGCTGCATTATGGGGTTTTTGCATCTTAATGAAGGGGAAATCTATATCCAAGAAGAAAAAATCACTCCAGTATATGATGTAAAGTATCGGAATAATATTGGATATCTCCCAGGCGAACTAGGATTATATAAAAGCATGAATGCGATGGATCTCTTTCAACATTTCATGAAATTATATGATATGGAGATAGATTGGGATTATGTAAAAGAGCTTGCCGATAGACTTGAATTAAATCTTGAACGGAAAATGGGAGAATTAAGTAAAGGGAATAAGCAAAAAGTTGGTGTGATTTCTGCCTTGATGGGAAAATTTAACCTTTTAATAATGGATGAGCCTACATCTGGTTTAGATCCTTTAATGCAGAGAGAATTTTATGAAATTGTTAAAGAAAGACAAGAACAATCCAAATGTACAGTATTCTTATCTAGTCACGTGCTTCCTGAAGTGGAAAACTTTTGTGACAGCGTAGCGATCATTCGACAAGGAAAACTCATTGAGGTTTCCAGTGTGCAAGATCTAAAGGATAAAAGTCTCAAAGAAATAGAATTAGATTTTACATCAAATAAAGCATTGAAGAAATTCCAAACTTTATTAAATACCGAATATCCAACAGCTAAGGTCAAATATAGTTTAGGTGCTCATCTACTCTTCACTGCCCCACCTAAGGAAACAAGGGAACTATTATCTGTAATAAGTGATAAAAAATGGAACGGAGAATATATTAGAGACTTTACAATAAAGCATTCATCCTTAGAGAATATTTTCATGCAATATTACAAAGGAGGTGAAAAAAGGTGAAGATATTACAGTTAGCGAAGAAGGATCTTAATCTTAATAAGATAGGAATTCTAATTTTTTCTGGATTAATTGCTGTGTTCTTTTTCTGGTTTGCATCGATATATGATCCTGATTTGTTTGCTGATTTGGAAGAATTCTATCAAAACTTCCCTGACGCCATCAAATCTCTTATTGGGGGATCGCTATCAATAGGTGATTATACAAGTTTTATGAATGTATATCTCTTTTCATTCGCATGGATGTGGATGGGACTATACTTCGTTCTTAAGGCTTCTCAAGATATTCCCACGGAGATAGAAGAAAAAACCATAGAAATCACCCTTTCAAAGCCAATGAGGCGATGGGAATTTGTATTGGGCAAATTTTTAAAACATTTCCTCGTACTATTATTTATAGTTGGACTTGTAATGCTTGGTGTATATTTAGCACCATTTGTTTTCCCAAAGATTAACCCTATTGAGGTTAATTACCTCATTTTGACTATAGCTTTTGTTTTATTGATAATTCATTTGCTATCATTGTTGATGACTGGTTTTGTTTTTTCAGTGTTTTTCAACAGAAAGCGTGCTTTAGCATTAAGTTTTGGAGCATTAATTTTCTTCTATGCGATAGGTCAATTTTATGGTCTTTTCCCTGAGTTTATGCAAGGTATAAAATATTTAAGCATGTT
>SDNN01000268.1 GCA_004524425.1 Promethearchaeota archaeon | reverse complement strand
TTAAAATTTCCCACTTCTGAGCATAAAGGTGTTTCGATCAGAGATAAAAATGAGATGTTTGCAAACGTCGTTGAAACATATCCTGATAAGCTAAAAACTCACTTCGGAATAAATCCCATGAGAAAGGATGCCGTAGCATTATTACATCACGCAATGAAAGAATGGGAACCAGTCGGACTAAAGATTCACCCGACGGCAGGATTTTATCCCGATGATACCACATGTTTTCCTCTCTATCAAGCAGCAATTGACTACGATCTTCCCATCTTAATTCATAGCGGACAGGAACCTGCACCAATGGAGATCAAATGGAGTCATCCCATGTATATTGATACGGTCGCTGCAGAATTTCCCGAAGCACAAATAATTATAGCCCATTGTGGTCATGGTTGGTGGAGGCAAGCTTTAGATGTCGCAATGATGAAACCAAACGTATATGTAGATTTCTCAGGATGGCAAATTACATTTGGAATAAATCCCAATTATTTCTGGGAACCTCTTAGAGTGGCTATAGATATTTTAGGGCCTTGGAGGGTGTTATTTGGTACAGATGGTTCGATGTATGATGTGTTCATGGCTCCTAAAAAATGGGCAGAAGCCTTAAAAAATCCATCAGAGACTACAAATATAGATTTTACAGAACGTGAAATTGAGATTTTTATGGGAAAAGCAGCCCAGAAATTATATTCACTTTAAAATCATGATTTACTCAGAGGTGAATGGTCTTTTTTAATTCTCCTATTTTTAAGGATTACACTATACATTTTTATTCATTTATTAATTTAATTCCTTAATTTGTATTAATGAGATAAAAATAACAAATTGAGTAAGAATGGTAATTGAAACTGATATAACTAAGATGTTTGGGATTAAACATCCCATAATTGCTGCTCCGATGGGACCCTTTTATACAACCGAGTTGACGGTTGCTGTTTCTGAAGCAGGGGGATTAGGTGTCCTCAGCCATACAAATTTATTCGGAAAAAGTAGTTTACAAGAATTAAAGAAGAACATGGAATATGTTGTTGAACATACCGACAAGCCGTTTGGTTTCAATGTTAGAACTTCACGATTACAAATTGATGCGCCAACCATCTGTAGGTCTATTCCTAAATTTATAATGAAGAATCCAAAATTGAAAGAACAGTGCCTGTATGCAATCACTAGCGCGGGAACGCCAAAAATGATGCAGACGAATGCATTTAGACGATTAAAAGAAAGTGGATCTAATATTAAACACTTCCACGTCGCTCCTGCTTTATGGTTAGCTGAAAAATGCGTCAAGGCTGGTGTCGATGGAATGGTCATTACTGGTTGGGAAGGCGGTGGACATCAATCATATGAAAAAATTAGTACATTAGTCCTTTTACAGCAAGTAAGAGGAGCATTTTCTGACATCCCATTGGTAGCTTGTGGAGGTTTTGCCTCTGGAAAAGGACTCGCTGCTGCTTTAAGCATGGGTGCAGGAGCAATCGCAATGGGATCACGATTCATAGCTTCGAAAGAAAGTGAATTTCATGAAAAATATAAAAACATAGTACCGCAAGGAAAAGCGGAAGACACGGTCTGGGTAACGGGAGTATTAGGACCCATTCGACTCTGGAAAAATAAATATTCACTGCACCACGGAATAGTAACCAGTAAAGAGGAAAAATTAGAAGAGGAGACCCAATTAACTCCTGAAAAAGTCTTAGAAGATCAAAAGCATTATGAGATGACATATGAGGGAAACATTGATGATGGAGCCGTGCTTTTAGGGCAAAGTATAGGCATGATAAATAGTATAGATAACGTGTCTGATATAATAAATAGAATCATCACTGATGCTGAAAAGCAAATAAAGAAAACAGCTAATTATATTAAATAAGGTTCCTAATACTAATAATTAACTTTTAAATTCTTTTCCTTTTAATTAATACTAGTGAGTTTTTATAGCAAGTGGTGAGAATTCATGAGTAAAAATCGAATAGAAATTGGATCATATGATTATATGAATTATTTCATGGAGAAAGCAGCATTATTAGTCTCCGTGGATAAAAATGATAAACCAAACGTAATGGCATTATTATGGAAACAGATTGGCGAGCTATGGATGATTCCAGTAATTACCGTTGCAGTAGCTCCGACAAGATATACATTTGAATGTTTAAAAGAAGGACAACCGGAATTTACAATCAACATTCCTTCAGAAAATAACGAGCATACAATAGATATTGCTGGTTCATGTTCAGGGAGAAACACCGATAAATTCGAAAAAGCTGAATTAGAAATAATCGAAGGGAAAAAAACCAAGGTCCCTACCATCAAAGATTGCGTGCTCAGTTATGAATGTAAAATTGTCCATGAATGCAAATCTGGCAGCATGGCAAGTCATTCACTATTTTTTGGAAAAATTTTGGCAGCTTATGCATCAAATGAGATTATCAAGTGAATGATCACGGGTATTAATCATAATTGAGCGACTAATATTTTTTATTTTTATTTTTTTCTATGATTCGTGATGGCCATTTTCACAATAACAGCTAGATGAGTCTAAAATTAATTCTCCGCATGGACATTTTTTAGGATGGCCGTATTTTTCACATATTTTATTCACTATTTCACAAGATAAAAGTAAGTTAAACTTCTCTGCTTCCTCGTGAGCTTTTTCAATGCTTAGTCCTAATTCATTATATAACAATATTTCCATTAGTTGACCATGTCTAATCAATTCAATAGCCAGATCCACCCCTTTCTGAGAAAGCGTCACTGGTCGATATCGCTTATATATGACATAACCTTCTTGTTCCAGTCTCTTAACACAACTTCCAGTTGTAGAATGGGGAATATCTAAATCCATTGATAATTCACCCACTTTTAAGGGTTTTTCTGAACGATATAACAATTTTAAGACTTTATAATCTAAATCTAGCATTTTTTACATTACCAGTTATTTCTTTAATTCTTACATGTTTAAAAAGAAAAATTTAGTTTTAAAACATTATTCATCATTCAATTCTGAAAGATAAGAAAAAAATAATTTAATTTAGTGAGCATGAACCCCTAGTGAAAGAATTAATAGCATTGTTATGATACCAGCTAAAATCAAGATCAATTGTCGAGCTCCATGCTTGAATCCAGTTCTATGATGGAGTTCGGGAGTTAAATCCGATAGAGCGATGTAAAGGAAACTTGCTGCTGAAATTGCTAATACATAGGGCACGAATTCTGATATTGATTCTAATATAAAATATGAAATGATTCCAGACGGAATAGTAGTAACACTCGAGGCCATGTTAAGAAGATATGCCTTTTTTTTTGAATAACCGCTATATAGCAGTATTCCAAAATCGCCTGTTTCTTGGGGAATTTCGTGAGCTATAATCGCAAAACTAACCGCAATACCAATAGTAAAATCAGTTAAAAAAGCAGCAGCAATGACAAT
>SDNN01000267.1 GCA_004524425.1 Promethearchaeota archaeon | reverse complement strand
AATTCCAAAATCTATTGGTTCATTGAAAAACCTCGAATATTTAAATCTTGAAATGAATTGCTTAATGAGATTGCCTAGCTCAATAGGACTTCTTTTCAAATTGAATTATTTAAATGTTAAATCGAATCATTTAAAAGAAATTCCCTCAAGTATTAAAAATCTAAAATATTTAAAGAATTTGAATTTATGCTCAAATAAATTAAAAAATTTACCTGAATCAATAGGCTATTTAAAATCAATTGAAACTCTTGATATGGATAATAACTTGCTCAGAATAATCCCAAATTCCATTGCATTTTGTTCTAATCTTAAAACTTTGAGCGTAGGCGAGAATAAAATTATTTCATTTCCTGAATCCATTGATTCTTTGAAAAACCTCGAGTATTTAGACCTCAGATGGAATAAAATTAGAGCCATTCCTAGTAGTGTATTTAATTTAACTTCACTTAAAGTGCTCAATTTGACTCATAATCGATTGATCAGGCTCCCTAATTTAAACCGTGTAAATAACTCATTGGAAACTATTGATTTGACGTGGAATAGCTTGACGAGGCTTCCGCAGAATATAGGAAAATTAAAAAATTTGAAATTTTTAAATTTGTATGAAAATCATATCCATGAATTACCAAATACGATTGATTGTCTTGAATCACTTGAAATCTTGAATTTGTGGGGGAATCAGTTAACATTTTTACCAAAAAATATAGGAAATCTTAAAAAATTAAAAGAATTATGCTTGAATGGCAATAAGCTGAAGTCCATTCAATCTTTAGGGAATTGCCTCGCTCTGGAAAAATTGATGTTAAATAACAACAAGTTAAAATCAATTCCAAATTCTATAAAAAATAATCCTCGCATTAAAGAGTTAAGCTTTAAGTGGAATAGCATACAAGAAACGTGTAATTAGTTTTTCAATGGAGCTAAGTATAAATCATGGATTATCTAAATTAGATATTTTAGATTTAAATAAGTCATGAAACCATTCAACAATATATTGGAAAAAAAACCTTTCTCGAAGGACATCATAATGAGATTTATCTCGTAATGTAGTATAAATAGCAATATCCTCCGATTTTAATACATCGTCTTCAATTAAATCCATGCGAGTTTTGAATTGATCTTCCAATTTTATTTCTCTGAATATGAGGGTCATTGCATTAGAAATTTTATTTAACAATTTTTTTTTATCAGATTTTTGAATATCTTTCTTAAAATTAGACTTCTTGATCTGATCATCCGCTAAAAAACCCTCAATATTCTTTAGAATTTTATCCTTATCAAGATAACTAATTTTCTCATTTTTTTTAAGGATGTTCTCCAAAAAATCAATGATTTTTTTACTAATTATTTTATCTATTGAAAAATCAAGTAAAACTTTTGTTAGCTTATTTATGAATTGGTTTTTTAAAAATTCTCTATACTTCACAATTATTGCCTCTGTCTCTCTAGCATCAGAACAAATTTCAATAACTTCATCTCTCGGAGTTGAATAAGTAAAGCCATGGCCTTGTGGTCCAGCTCCTCCCAGCAATACCATTGAAAGACTATAAAATTTATATTTTTGATTTTCCTCCAAAATTTTACTCATGGTTCTTTGAAAAATATCCGCAGATGCCAAATGCTTCTGTTGATGATAGTTAAATTCAACATATCTGCTTTCTGGTTCTTTAGGAACTTTTTCATAAGCATTGTAAAAGTGTTTAACATCTCCTAAACATCTCACACTTAAACCATACATGCTATAATTATCAAGATATTCTAAAACGTAATCAATATTGTATAGATCTTCTGAATTGAAGGAATATAAGTTAAAATATTCCGTGAAATATTTATACAAATTCTGGGGCATTTTTTTTCTTACATACAAGATAAAAGAGTCTGAAGGGTCCCCAAATAGATCTTTTAGATTTGCTAAAAATAATGTATCTTCTTTAGTTTTTTCTATTAATTTAATTTCTTTTTTTGAAAAAACCTTACTAAATAGGTTATAAGCATTACAAAATCTTAAAATGTGAATAATTTCTCCTAGAGTGAGTGTCTGAATACTATTCACAAGATGCTGGGAGATAATAGAAAATCTGTTGGAAATTTTTTTCACATCTAAAAAAATATCCAATTTAATGGAATAATCAAGTAATTCCTTGAAAGCATCGAAATTTTTGTGTTCGAGACAAGAGGAAAGGGCCTCATAAAATTCTCCTTCAAAATTAGGATTTTTTTTAATGCTTTCTTTATTTATTTCTTTTTCAAATTTTGATTTAATATGTTCAATAAATCCATCTGAAGGCAACATGTAACCGTTATCACTTAAGTAGAATAAAGTATTAAATATTTCTATTACTTCCTGTAAGTCAAATTATTAGTTCAATCTAATAATTCTGAAATTTTATTGCTAACACTTTGAATGTTTAAGAATACCATGCCTAAAGAAGCATCGCTTTTTGCTAAAGTACAAAGAATAGCATTAGCACCTGCTCGAGATAGAATAATTATTCCATCCTTCCCTTCTATCAAAATTCTCTTGAGATCCCCTCTAGCTAGCTCTTCAACAGCTCGCTCTGATACAGATAAAATGGCTGCTGACATGGCAGATACGATTCCATCGTTTACATCTCGTGACAGCACTGAGCAAATAGGCAAGCCTTGCACTGAGACAATAGCAGACCCTTGTATTTCTGAGTTTACCGCTTCCATCTGTCTTAAAAGTTCAATGAGCTCATTGATATTTTCACTCAAGGATAATTCAACTTAATTAAGTGGTATCTTAAATATAAGATATAATATATTTTTTTTTTAATATATTTTTATTTTCTATTTATTTTTATCTTTTTATTTTTTATAAACTTTTTATTAGTTTTAATAATTATTTGTGTTATAATGACAGAGGATAAAAAAAAGGAGAATAATAAAGAAAAAACTAAAGAACAGTTAGACAAGGAACAAGAAGAAAAAGAACACATGATTGAATCTCTTAAAAAAGCTGGAAACATAGCTAAAGAAGTTAAGAAATTCATTAAACCGAAGATAAAAGTAGGTAAAAAAGCTTTAGAAATAGTCAACGAGACAGAATCTAAAATAGTAGAATTAGAAGGAAACATGGCCTTTCCGGTAAATCTGTCAATTAACAATATCGCAGCACATTATACCTCTCCTATCAAAGATGACGGGTTAGTTATAAATGATGGAGATATAGTAAAAATAGATCTAGGTGTACATGTCAACGGTTACATTGTAGATACAGCATTTTCTATTAGCTTCAACGACACTAAACCACTTCAGAATATAATTCAAGCAACTGAAGTGGCAGTAGAAGCAGCTAAAATGATGGTTAAACCAAAGACAAATACAAGAGATATAGGAAAAAAAATCGAGGATATTATTAAAGGATTTAAATACAATCCCATTAAAGAACTTGGAGGCCATCAAATTGAAAGATGGACCGTT
>SDNN01000060.1 GCA_004524425.1 Promethearchaeota archaeon | reverse complement strand
CTGAATACATTATTTTTTACGATATTCTCGTCGCTAATATGTAAATAAATTCCATAATAATTATCATTTGCTTCGTTGTTTTTTATTTCATTAAGATCACTTAAAAATAAGTGAATTCCACTTTCTTCGTTTTCATTTGCCTCATTATCTACTAAAGTATTTTCGTTGCTGAAACGTAAGTAAAACCCATCTTCATCATTTTCATTAGCTTCATTGTTTTCAACATCATTATCATCGCTGGTTGAAAGATAGATTCCACTATTATCATTTTTATTAGCCTCATTGTCTTCAATTTCGTTATCATCTGAACCAGTTAAATAAATACCATTGTTATCATTTCTGTTGGCAGTATTATCTGAAATCTTATTGTCATCACTACTAGATATATAAATGCCGTTCTCCCCATTCTTCTTTGCGCTGTTACCTGAAATTACTGAAGTTTCAATCCTCGTGATATAAATGCCCTTATAATTATTATGATCAGCAGAATTAGCGAGGATTTGATTAAAATTTCCTGTATTAATTTTAATTCCAGCATAGTTGTTATTGTCGCCTCGGTTACGAATGATTTCCGTGTAATAACATCTATATACGTGTAAACCATAATAGCTATTTCCAGTAGCATAATTATCCGTGATATAAATGTTATTAGATTCTAATATATAAAATCCATCTATACTGTTATAAACATCATTATCAGAAATTATAGTACCACTCAATCCGTAGGCGTAGATTCCATAATTGTTATTGCTGGACAAGCTATTATCGTTAATGATGCTATTTTCGTCTGTATAAATATAAATCCCCACTAAATTGAGATTTAACTCATTGTTGGTGATATTATTTGTATTTCCGTTATTAATATATATCCCATAATCATCGTTACCATTTGCTATATTATCATAAAGCGTGACATTGAATCCCCCCTCGACAAATATTCCAAACTCATTGTTATTAGATACATTATTATTTTGAAGCGTGACATTATAACAATGAAATAGCGAAAATCCTACTGATCCCCTGGAAAAATTAAAGTTTGAGAGCATTGAATTATTACAATTGTACAATATGATTTGTCCCGCATCGTCAAAATTATCATTATCCAGATCATTTTGATTCTTGTAAAAATACAGGGGATCTCCGTTTACATGATTTTTCAAGGGCATGGCTATCGAAGAAATATCCTCTTTTACGTCTATAAAAATTAAAATACCACATTCAGTCATGTTATTATTGGATAAGGTGCAGTTTTGACATTCTTCTAGAAAAATCCCATTTTCAGAGTTTAAACTTGCATTGTTTTTTGAGATAGTTCCATTATTGCTCAAATAGAGATGTATTCCATTTTGCCCGTTCTTAGTCACGTTATTTTCTGATACAACTGTGATGTTGCACCGTTCAAAATATATTCCATCATCCGAGTTTTCATTGATTTCATTGCTTGAGGCATTTATTTCGATCGAATTTTTAATAATCGCACCATCCTCATTTGAACTTAAGACATTTCCCATGATTGTAAAATTATAAGAAAGGTCAAGTTTTATTCCTGCTTCATCATTGTAAGAGATATTATTTCCGATTAGCGTTAGATTATTTGCATTATTCAAATAAAACCCATCATCTCCATTCTTAGTAATGTTATTGTTTTCTAAGATTGTATTATTACTGGATCCGAAATGTATGCCGTCAAAATCATTCTGATTTATCTGGTTTTGAGTAACATTATTTAGGTCGCTATTATCCAATCTCAAGCCATAATCATTAATTTCAATGAAATTATCAAAAATTGTAGTATTCGTGCAATTATTTCCAAAAATACCGTATCTATTCCCCGTACAATTATTTTCTAAAAGTTGACCGTTTTTTACATTGATTAATTTTATACCCGCATCAGTACTTAAAGAACCAGAATTGTATACAGTAGAATTTCTAATTATGAAATAATCTGTCGAATTTTCAATGCGAATACAACTTCCAGAGTTTTCTCCATTAATTGTCACATTTTCGATGAGATGCGGGTCATCCCATGTTCCACTACCCACTTGAATCCATGGATCACCACTTGCAGACCAATTATCGCCTAAAATGTAAATGAATGCAACATCACCTTCATTCCAATAGTCTGAAACTCTAATTTTTCCTGAGTTTGCTACATCAGAATTTTTTTTATTAGTAAAGTCATGGTTAATGAGGTGGTTGTTAAAAATAGTCAAAAAGAGTACAGTAAATAAAACTGTTGCGAAAATTGCTTTTCTTTTTGCTGAAGATTTCAATTTCTATCTTTTTTTTTATATTAGATTCTTAATAAATTAATCTATTGATTAGGATTATTTAAAACTTATCTAAATATAATTTTAGTTTTCAGGCGGTGTATTTTCTGGGAATGTAATCAATATAAGTATACTTTCATTTTTATAGTGGTTCTAAAAAGAAATTTTTAAGTGAATCATAAAAGATTTACGAAGTTATATTTCTTACAATATGCTTTAAAGAGTTTAGTGCCTCCCGCTTGTTGAATTACGTGGATTGTAGCATCCACGTCCCTTACCTGCATTCCTCCTACAATATCCACTCCCTGATCGAATAAAATATCGGGTAACATGCTTGCGGTAGGCCCAATTAAGATAATTTTTTTAGCCTTTCTTTGATATCGTTTTAGAATTGTTTCTAAAGTATTATTAATCAAGGTAGTGCCAGTACAAAAAAGGATATCAGTTTTGAGATCATCTTCCTTTAATTGATTAAGATCATTGAAACAAGGAAATCTTTTGAAAGATTTTGAAATGTTCTGCGAATCTTCAATAATGATGATTTTTTGTGTATATTTACTTGCTTGTTTAATTAACGGACCAATCTGTCCAATGAAGGTTACTTTTGAATCTTCTTTTATTTTTAAATATTCCAATAAATCTTCTTTAATCTCTTCATAAGGATTTTTTACTTTTAAAACATGTTGAGACATTGCGTTTAAAGTAGCAATCCCGATGATCTTTTTAATGTTGGGTGCTGCATAAGACCATTCTAATAATTGATTAAGCTTCATGTTGGTAAGATTACCTGCAAAATTGATTTTACTACAAGATGTCTCACGAATGATACTTGGGAGGGTATATGCTAAACCTAAAAATGGTTCATATGCATAAGCAACGAGTTCAACGCCCGTATATCCCAATCCGATAATGACTCGATTAATTTTAGGAGGGATTATTTTATGATACTTGTAAATACTCTTTATGAGCTCTACAGTTTTCTCTAATATCAAATTAGCACTTTAGATGTTTTATTCTGATTTAAGAATCAAATTAATTATAAGTATCAAAATATCTACTAACTTATATTTTTTAATTGTCTGAATTGAAACTTAAAATCTCACATGAAAATTAGAAAGCAAGAGAAGCTTGTGCTGAATTTTAAAATACTATCTTTTTTAATGTAATTGATATAGAGCTTATAAATTATCAAGCATTAAGTTAAATCAATTTTTTGAAATTTGAAATATAGGTGATTGAAATTCCAATTTTTAAAAACGATGATGTCGAGATCTTTTATATTTTAGAGGGTTCGGGTCAACCTCTCGTTTTAGTTCATGGAACAAATACTAAATGGCAAGCTTGGCAATTTCAAATTGATTTTTTTCGAAATAAAATGAAAGTTATCGCATTTGATAATAGAGGCTCAGGTAAGAGCTCCCGTCCAGATTATCCCTATACAATGGATATGTATGTGGAGGATCTAAAAGGACTTCTAGACCATTTAAAAATTCAAGATAAAATACATTTATGCGGGATGAGCATGGGAGGAAATATTGCACAAGAATTCACTTTAAAATACCCAGAATTGGTTAAAACATTAATTTTATTAGGAACGAGTTGTCATCTTAGCTCAGCTCAATTTGAACAAACCATGGACGTATACAAGAAAAATTATGCTAATATGAGTGAAGAACAAATATTTCAAATGGTTCTTAAATTGATATTTACAAGAAATTTTCAGAAAGAGTTAAAGAAAAATCCTGATTTATTTGAATTAATCAGAAAAGATTCTAATTTTATAGCTTATTCTAATGAATCACCGAAAATAAAAGATTATGTTAATCAATGGGAAGCTCTTCGAGATTTTGACTTAGAAGACAGGCTAGAAGAAATTACTCAACCAACTTTAATAGCAGGTGCTTCAGAAGACCTCAATACACCCCCCTCAGAATCGAGACTTCTACATGAATTGATTCCAAATTCAGAATTAAAAATTTTCAATGATTTTAAGCATGGATTTCCCATAGAAATCCATCAAGATGTCAATAATTTGATTTGGAGTTTTCTAAATAATCACATGAAATAACTAAAATAGAAATTATTTCTAAAATATAAAATCAAACTATATAAGACAAGGATTGAAAAAAAGTAATATCAGAATATCTGAAAAAGAATTGATTTTTATGACGAAAAATAAAATAAGACCAGGAACATACCTTTATCCGATGCCTGTAACCTTAGTCGGGGCAAACGTTAAAGGCAAGCCAAACTTCATGCCAATAGCGTGGGTTAGCATTGTAGAACACAAACCCCCAATGATCTCTATATCTGCTCATCAATCTCATTATACAAATGAAGGTATAAATGAAAATCAGACCTTCAGCATCAACATTCCATCAGTAGATATGGTTGAAATCACCGATTATTGTGGCTTAAAAACAGGAAAGGAAGTAGATAAATCAAATTTATTTGAAGTGTTTTATGGAGATTTGAAAACAGCACCCATGATTCAAGATTGCCCCTTAAACCTTGAATGCGAGGTAGTGCAGAAAGTAGATACTCAAAAAGGTCATGAGATTTTTATTGGAGAAATTATCAATGCTTATGCAGAAGAGGCTATCATGAAAGGAACAGTGCCAGATATAACCAAACTACAGCCCATAATTTTTTCAATGAATGATAATAATTATTGGAAATTAGGGGATCACATCGGCCAAGCCTGGAGCATTGGTAAGAATTTTAAAAAATAAAATTTAGAGTACCATCGAATATTTCTTCTCCCTAAAAAATTTAAGATTGATAACATAATTTTAAATCAACCTAGTTTTTTTAATAATCTAAATTAAAAAGAAATGATCACCATGGAATTTCAATATAAAATAATTTTAATAGGGGCAGGGGCCGTAGGAAAAACTAGCATTATAAATCGATTTGTCCATGATGAATTTTCTTCATCATATCAGATGACCATGGGCGTGGATTTTTTACGAAAAGAATTGGTCTATGAGGATTTTAATGTCAAGTTAACCATCTGGGATATTGCAGGCCAAGAGCGCTTTCAATTCATGCGAAAAAATTTCTATCGTGGTTCAAGTGGCGCCCTATTGATATTTGATCTCACACGAGAATCTACTTATCACACCTTGATAAATAAATGGTATCCCGAGATGCTTCAATTTCTAAGTAAAAAAATCCCGTTTATTCTAATTGGAAACAAGGTTGACCTCATCAAGGATACGGGATATGTCATAAATACAGAGGACGCCAGAAATTTTGCGGAAACGAGAGACAGCTTTTACATTGAAACCTCTGCTAAAACAGGTGAAAATGTCGAAAAAGCTTTTAGAAAATTGACTCGTCGGATCACGGAAAAAAACATGTAGTAAATTAATAATCCAACCTGTAAAAGTATAAAAAAAAGATAATATCCTTATCTATATATCTGATCGTGAAAGGTGCGTTTCACGATGGTTATTTTAAACCTTGATTATAATGATCAAGAATCGAAATTGATGATCGAAAAGAATAAATACGAAGACGAATTTTCTACATTTAAACTATTTGTTTTAAAAAATATTTTGGAAGTTGATGTGTATTATTCTCTGCTGGAGTGATAAGAGAACAAATAAATCGGCGCGTGACCTTAGATAATTTCACGCTTGGACGCCTCTTAGACCTTAATGTTGAACTTTTTTCTGATGATGAAGCAATAGTTATAGATGGATTGCGATTAACCTGGTATGAATTTTATGATAAAATAATGCAATTTACCTCAAGTCTTCATCATCTCGGCTTTAAGAAAGGGGATAAGGTAGGGATCTGGTCTCAAAACCGCTATGAATGGCTGATATCATGGTTTGGTCTATTAAAACTTGGAATCATTATCATACCAATTGATTATTGGTATAGACCTGAAGAATCAAGGTATATTTTGAATCACTCAGATTTGTCTTGTATCATATGTACCTCTGATTACATTCCTCAAATTGAAAAAGACTGGAAATATTATCCTAATCTGCACAAATTGATACTAATGGATGATATTCCTCAGAATCATGCAGATAAAAAAGATTTTTTCTCAATGCAACAATTGATGATGGAACATGCTGATTATGATGAAGTTCTACTAAATGATCTCCAAGAAAAAGTACAAAAGAACGATGTGGCATTTATATTATATACCAGTGGCACGACAGGAACACCCAAAGGTGCTCAACTCAGTCATTATAGTATCATTAAGAACATGATTTATACTAGTGAAAACATGAAAAATACCCATTTAGATAAAATGGTAATTCCAGTTCCCTTTTCTCACGTATTTGGAAACGTGGTGGGTATAACACTTGCTACCATAACAGGCTCAACTATGATTCCGCTACGGAATCAAGATCCCGGAGTTGCTCTAAAAACAATACGGAATGAAAGAGCCACCATCTTACATGGAACTCCAACTCATTTTATAAGATATATAAAAGAAAAAGAGAATCATCCCGAATGGGATGTTTCATCATTAAGAACCGGGATAATAGCTGGTGCTCCTTGTCCGCCCGAAGTAATGCAAGGTATCATCAATGTATTAACCATGCGGGATATTGTAATTGGATATGGAATGACTGAACTCTCTCCATTCTGCACGCTGACAAGTCCTGATGATGAATTACATTATCGAATAAATAGTGTGGGAAAAAAAATGCCTGAAATGGAAATAAAAATTGTAGATGATAATAACCTTCCAGTAAAGAGAGGTGAGAAAGGAGAAATTTGTGTAAAAGGATATAATATCATGAAGGGTTATTATAAATCTAAAGAAAAGACCAAAAAGGCAATTGATGTGGATGGTTTTATGCATACAGGAGATCTTGGAGTACTTGATGACAAGGGTTACTATAAAATTGTTGGTAGAAAGAAAGATATGATTATTTATGGAGGAGTAAACATATATCCAGTCATGGTCGAAGATTTTTTGATGAAACACCCCAAAATCTTAGAAGTTGCGGTTATAGGGGTTCCCGATCCAGAATACGGAGAAGTGGTGGCAGCAGTTATTAACAGAGAATCAGGCTTAAATAAACAAGAGGTGGTCGATTTTTGCTATGGAAAGATCTCAAGCCCAAGTGTTCCCAGATATGTCGTATTTAATATACAATTTCCTATCTCCGGGAGAGGAAAAATACAAAAATACAAATTGAGAGCAGTTTTAGCAAAAATGTTGGAGCAAGGAGATCTAGCTCCTAAGCTGGTTCCTACTAAAGTGAAAAAAAAAACATGTTAGGGAACAGTAATATATTTTTTCCTTACTCTCCCCTTTTTTTATAGTTTATTAGAAATTCAATAAAAAGACAAGCAAATATGAAATCCATAGATCCAAAAATTACGATGATGATGAATAGATCGCCCAGTAAGAAATAGATTACGCAGAACATGAAAAAACAGAGTTTACTAATAACACCCAATATTGCAATCCCTTGATTTTTATCAATGTCTAAACCTAAAATGACATATCCGATTCCATAAGTAAATATCAAACCTAATAATGAATGCAAGAAAAATAGCGTAGGCGGGTACGATGAGCCAAAAGTGGTAAAGATGTGAGGATCCAATATAGAAATAGAGATAAATGAGACTGCCATGGCCCAGTTAAATATGCCTCCAATGATGAATAGGTATTTATAATATTTTTTTTTATCCATTAAATATCTCCAAAGTCATGATTTATTAAATGTTAAATTCAACGTTTTCGAATATAAATTTTAATTTAGGAATTAATAATAGAGAAAAAAAAAGGAAATTTAGTATTATTAGTTTCTCTTAGCCCTTAAAATTAATATAAAATTCAAGGAATAAAAATCCATAGACAAGATCAACGATAACAGGTAATAACAGAAAGAAATTAAATGCCCCCATTAAGAAATAGGCGAGAAAAATAATAAACATGAGAAATTTCTCGACTATGAACATGACTACAATGTCATGATTTTTAACCAAATCTCTACTTACCACTAATAATCCAATTCCTACTATCAAAATCATGCCGATAAATGCATCTATAAAGATCAAACTAGGAGGAATTGATAAATCATATAAAGCAGCTACGTCTGAGAGCATGAAAGCAGTTCCCAAGTAATTAATTATCCCTATAGCGAAATTCCAAATAGCACCACTTAAAAACATGTATTTATAATATTGCTCTTTATCCAATTTGAATTACACCCTTTTTATAAAGCTTTTTTTAAAAATTGTAGTAATAAAATATGATAAGATGGATCTCTATTAAAAAATTATCATGTAATCAATACACTTTCTAAAAAAAATTTATTCTGAATAGAATTAATTCCACCAGTGTTTAATTTTGAATCCAAATTATCATGTCTATTCTTGTAAATTTAGGGGGTAGGGTTTTATTTAATTAATTTTAAATAGTTTAGAATAGATTCCTATTTATCATTAATTAATTTTTAAATCGAAAGGAAAAACTATGAGTGAAGAATCATTAACTACCAAAAAAAGAGCTTTATTTGGGTTGAGCGCGTTTCCAGATCAATTGACCTATCAAGCATTCACAGTCCTTGTATTCACCTATTATTTTGCCGTAGTTGGCATACCCATTTTTCAAATGTGGATAGCCTTCTTTACGTGGGGTGTCTGGAATGCTATAAATGACCCATTATTAGGAGCTTTATCTGATCGAACTAAGCAAAAAGGAAAATTAGGAAAGCGCAAATTTTATCTCGTTATTTCTGTAATTCCACTTGCAATAATGATGATATTACTGTTTACGGTTCCCGCGGGGATAGAATTTTATTATTTCGTTTTTGTCATCTTTCTATTTGAATTCGTGTATACTCTTTTTGATGTGAATGTCAATGCCATCTTTCCTGAAATGTTTCCAAACGAAAATCAAAGGGCTTCCGTTAATATTTTCATTAAGGGATTTACGATGATCGCAGTAATTCTTGCCTCTGTACTTCCTACATTAATTATATCACCTCTCGTGCCCTTGACAAATTCACCCGCTGAAGTGGCCAGAATTCAATCAATGTACATTACCGCAGGTATCGTGTTAGCAATACTCACAGTCATACCCGCTATTCCTTTTCTGAAATATGCCGTTGATGAGAAAGAAGAGCTTGATGAGCAATTTGAAAAGAGACCTCCATTTTTTGAATCATTAAAGCACACCTTGAAAAATAAAACATTTGTCAAATTTACAATTGGAAATACGATGGTTTGGTATTGTTTTACCGTTTTATTGACCGCTTTCCCATTATATGCCGTGTTTGTTCTGGGTATTGGAGAAGATTCATTTTTAGTAGGAATTATGTTGATGACGGCCCTTCTTTCAGCAGCAGTTTTGATACCGTTACATAAAAAAATAGGGGAAAAATATGGAATGCGAAATGGGATGATAATAGGATTATCTCTATGGATTGTTAGTCTAATCCCTTTTGTTCTCTTAACTGATAGTGAGCTGAGTAGAATGTTAGCAATTGGGGTATTTGCTTTTATGGGCTTTGGATTAGCCGCAGCATTGTTTTACATAGATATCCTCCATGGAGATGTCATAGATCAGGATGCATTGAAATTTGGCGTTAAAAGATCCGCCAGCTTTTATGGAATAAATGCCCTGATTCATCGCATATCCACGCTCTTATCAATAACGACAATCGCATTAGTATTTTCAGGTACAGGCTGGGCGGGTTATGATCCCAATCCGGGAGTAAATGTAATCCTTGGACTAAGACTTCTTATGTTTGCTTTTCCGGCGTTAGCATTAATAGTTTCCATCATCTGCTGGAAGTTTTACGATCTACACGGTGAAAAGTTAGC
Organism: Promethearchaeota archaeon; assembly: GCA_004524425.1. Next base: position 3,850 of record SDNN01000060.1, on the reverse strand, counting down.
ACAAATGAGAGAAGAATTAGCTAAACATCCAGAGATCAAATAATTCTCATCTTTTTTCTATTTTTATTTTCTTTATTATTTTTTATTCTTTTTCTACATGTATTTCAATACTTACCCATGAGACTATTTATAAATACATGCTTCATTTCTATTCTATATATTTTTGCATTCAATGATTTATTCACTCAACTTAGGTGTTAAATGATGCCAACTTTTGGTCATGTCTTTTATGGATTATGTTTGCTCATTCCAATTTTCTACTACACTAAAAACAAATTTAGCTATAAGGTTGCGTTTATTTTCCTTGCAAACAACATATTCGGGCCAGATATACTACACCTTTTATTCATTCCCTATTTTCATAATATCTTAGGATATGCAATCCTGGCTATTCCTTTATCTTTGGTATATTCTTATAGCTCTCGGTTTACCTTAATTAAATCTGATGGTTTATTTCCTCTAAAATTTGCTGATGAAGAAATCAGAGAAGTAAATTGGAAAAACGCTTACATGGTATCTGTCGCGGGAGGTATTTCACACTTTTTCATTGATCAATTTTATCATTTTGAAAAGGAAATGCACCTGTGGTATGGTATAGATATCACGCATGATCAGATGCTTGCGTGGGGGGGTTATGCTTATCACGTCATTGATCCATTAATGATAATTGGCTCAATGATAGTGGTTATCATCATTCTACTTTCCTTGTATTATTTTCAAAAAGGCTATAAAGAGACATTCAAATGGTTATTGATTTTCACAATTCTATCCATTGTTTTGATGCTTGGTCTTTCTACTGCCGTCTATGGTGGTGAGCGCGAATTTGGAGTAATTGTTCATTCGATCATTTACGTGCTAATTCCACTATTTTTACTCATGTATGCAGCTCGTGATGTTCAAGATAATCCAATTACCACTCCCGATGCCCCTAAAATTGAGAGACAAACTCTTCTATACATTGTAGCTATTATTTCTATTTTCTTGGCATCATTTTTTCTCTATTATGCATATTATGCATTGACTAATGTAGACTCGTTATCGAAAAGTATAGCTGAAGGAGCACAACAGAATGCTGCTGAATTAGCTTTCTCAATTAGAATTATAGCATATATTCTTGGTTTTACTACCTTAATTTTCCTTATTGGATCAATAGGATTGTTGTTCAAAATTAATTTTTGTAGATACTTGGTTATTGCTACAACATTAGCGTTCTTCATATTCGGATTTCCACTAGCGATTGCTCTCTTTTTATGTGAAAAAGATATAAAAGCCTTATTTAGAAATGGAACTAATTCAAAGAATAATCGGTATTAAGAAAAAGGAAAAATAAAGAAAATTACTTTAAGTCCAACATTTCTCTAGCTTCATCAATGGTGGCAGGTTCCCTCCCGATCTCGCTTGCTAATCTGACCATTCTTCTTACAAGTTGCGCATTACTTTCCACGAGCTCGCCCTTACGATAATAAACGGTATCCTCTAAGCCGGTGCGTATATTGCCTCCCATGCACATGGCAATCATCGTTGTTCTGAGGTTATATCTACCAATAGTAACAACTTGCCATGAGGAGCCTTCTGGTAGAAGGTCAACCATGTTTAATAGATTTCTTACTCTTGCGGGAGCGCCTCCTTTAATCCCTAATACTAAACTAAAGTGGAGTTTTTCATTAGGATCAAAAGCGCCCATTTCGACTAAATCCATGATGTTTGCTATATGGGCCGTATCATATACCTCGATTTCTATGCCCGCATTAATTTTTTTACATCCTTCAACATACTGTTTATTAAAATCAATGGGATTATTAAATAGTGAAGCAGTCTGCATCCCTCGCATGTTCGTCCTGAATTCAAACGTGCCAGCATTAATGGTGAACATGTCCGGTCTAGGGTTGATATTGAGTAAATTTAGGCGCTCTTCCAAAGTGGCCATTTTTAGAGCTTGACCATATCTTCTGCCTGATTTACTTACCTTGACTCCATATTCTACTCTTGCTCCTATTCCATTCCCTATTTGAGTGATTATAGGGCATTTCTCTTTTATCAATCTTACTGTTTTGTTATATACGTTTAAATCCGCCGTGGACTGTCCATTTGGTCCTCGAACGTGAATATGGCATACTGTAGCTCCCGCCTCAAAGCATTCTAAAGCATCTTTAGCTTGCTCTTCGGGAGTGAGAGGTAAGTTTGGATTTGACCATTTTCCATGAGCTCCTCCCGTGATTGCGGCAGTGATGATTACTTTCTCCTCTGATAATAAATTTGGTCTCAAATCTCATAAAACCTCTTTATAATTATATTTAATTTTCATGTAATTGAACATTGTTAAGAAATTAATTTATAGTTTGTGTTAAAATCAAAATGGATTAAAACATTAATTAATTATCTAAAGTATTCCCGCACCAACAAAAAAACTAATCATGGCAATATAAAAAATGGCTGACGTTAATTACATATTCTTATTATCGTTAACTATAATTGTAATTGGATATCTTGTTAAAAAATTAAAAATAATAACAGAAGAGAATGGAAAAATTGTTGCCAAAGTCATATTTAATATAACATTACCAGCGGTCATTCTAAAGGTCACGAGCTCTCTAGAGTTCAAACCAACATTGATAATTCTTCCATTAATTAATATTGCTTATGGTTTTTTCATGGCCGCCATAGGCCTCATTGTCTTCCGAAAGCGAGAAAGGAAGGAAAAAGGATTATTATTGATTTCGTTAATAGGATTTAATGTAGCTCATTTTTCATTTCCCTTAGTTGAAGGGATTTGGGGTGAAGAGGGATTACAATATATTGCCTTAATTGATGCGGGAAATGCATTTACTATTTTTGTTTTATGTTATCTCGTCGGTTCTATTTTTTCTTTTCAAAATAATTCTGGAGAACAGGGTATAAATCTAAAAGAAACTGGTAAACGCTTGCTGACATCAGCACCATTACTAAGTTATATCCTTGCTATGACTCTCAGTCTTTCGAGTGTAGCCCTTCCATTATTTTGCATGGATTTATTAGATATCTTATCAAGAGCTAATACTGCTTTATCTTTACTCTTATTGGGGATATATTTAAACTTTCGATTTGAAAGATCAGAATGGAATACCATTTTAAAAGTTCTTTCCTTGCGGTATTCATTTGGATTGTTTATAGGCTTGATGCTATTCTTTCTCTTACCTCCTACTCAGTTTGAACATCTTTTTCGCATAATTGTAGCCATTTCTTTAATCCTACCCGTGGGATTGGCAGTCATTCCTTTTTCTGTCGAATTTGAATATGATCAACGGCTCATAAACATGATTGTAACTTTAACAATCATAATTAGCTTTATTTTAATTTGGATTATGATTATAATCTTAGATGGTTAGGTTTGATCTTAAAAATTAATTAAATAAATATAAAAAAATATAGAATTAATTTAATAAGTATAAAAGCCTTTCTTGGTTCTAGCACCTAATTCGCCTCTATCCATCATATCCTTGAGTTTTTGAGGCGGCTTGTCTTTAGGATCTCCACTTTCGTTATAATAATACATTTCTACACTGTAAACTGTTTCAAGGCCCACATTATCCATCAATTGAAAGGGACCAACGCTCATTCCTGTGAAAATTTTCCAGGCGGTATCGATAGTTTCTATATCAGCTTGGTCATTTGCCCAGATCTCCAAGCATTCCTTCTTCACGGCTCTCCAGATCCGATTAAATACGAATCCAAAAGATTCCTTTTTTACTACTAACGGAGTATATTCAATACTTTCCACGAATTTTTTTCCTTTTTCAAAGGTTTCATCACTTGTTTGTGTTCCTTTCATTATATCTACCATGGGAAAAAGTACTGAATAGAAATGCATGTT
>SDNN01000266.1 GCA_004524425.1 Promethearchaeota archaeon | reverse complement strand
CTCATGGTACCATGAATAAGTCTTCATTTGATCATGTTTTATTACTAGGCGATGCAGCCGGGCAAGTAAAGGCCACCACTGGCGGAGGGATCATCATGTTATTAATTGCGGCTAAATACGCGGCATATTGCATTAAAAAATGTTTTTTATATGGCAGATTCTCCCAAAAATTCATTAAAAAGCATTATGAAAGTAATTGCCTGGCCATGATCGGCAAACAATTGAAGATTCATTATATGATGAGGAAACTATTTGAAACTCTTACCGATGAGGATTATCAAGAAATATTTCATGTCATCAAAAAGACTGATGTCGGAAAAGTGATATCCTTACATGGAGACATGGATTTTCCAAGGGAATTAATTCTTCAATTGCTAAAGAATAAGGGCTTTATAAAATTTTTACTGAAATATTGGATCAAACATCCTCTTACTCTTTTTAATATCATATAGCTCTGTTCTTGTAAAAAAACACTAAAAAAAGCGTTTGAAAAATACGACCATTTAATAAGGAGGTTGTAATGTAAAAATGGCGATTTCATTGAAAAGTAAATACCAGGTGATAAATAATGCGATAACAATAAGATCGGAGGCAAGACCGAACCCTTTAACTCCTTTAGGAATCCCTAACCCTTTTTCATTATTACGCTGAACAACAGCTCTCACCATTGCTACTGCATAGATTAAGCCCACTAATAAAGATACAGCATAAAGAAATATTGATAATAAAGCAAATGTATATATGGGGTTTCCCTCAAAATCTCTTAATTCATTTAACCAGACCCAATGAGTAAATATCAGATAAGTAGATATCACGAAATAAATTAAGGCTGTTATAAAAAAAACTATGCTCCAAAGGATCCCTTTCATTGCCATTTTTATCAAAATGTTACATGTTCTTACTTATTGGTTTTATTTTATATATTTTGAATAATTTAAAAGATTTTCTGGAAATAAATCAATAGGATCTTTACTTTTTAATGTTAAAACCATTTTCCAATATAATGGCAGTTGCCATTCTCGCAACATTTCCCACCAAGTCCGAACATTTTTCAATCATGGCACCATCAGCAAAAGCTTCTTGTAATTCCTTTTGATCCCATAAATTGTAGGTCCTTCCAGTTAATGATTTTTGAATGTCATAACATCTACATGTACCGTATTTCTCTATGAACTTGTCGTGTAATTCCTTCACTAATTCATAGGATTTTATGGGCTTTCCAATACTTTTGAAATGTTTCTTGGATCGGCCAAAAAGATATCCAATGACCATTGATGCTCCCACTAACGATCCACAAGAACCATCTCCCGTCAATCCAAGACCATCTGCCAATCCACTGGCCGCTTTGAATACATCTTCATTCCAAATGCCCAAAGCATCAAAAATCCCCGCTATAGTCGTTTGAGCACATCCCGTGCATTCTTGTTCATATTTTTTTCCAAGTTCGAATGCTTTTTCTAAAATTTGATCTTTTGATTCTCCCATTTATTTCACAATCTCAATTTTTATGATAATTCTTGTAATGATATTATATTATTAATTTCATTCTTAATAATTTTCAAATTATTATTCTAATTTTTTAAAAATGACGATATTATTTCTGAAATAATCATGTTGAATTAGCTATTAATCCCTACAATAAATTATTTAATTTATTTTACGATTTTAATTATTAAATACTGATGATAGTATTAATTAAATTCTTATAGTTAGGTTTTTAAATTGAATTTTGAGCTTACAGATCAACAAACGCTTGTGAGACGAAGCGTGAGGAAATTTGCAGAAAAAGTATTAGCACCAATTGCTCCCATAATGGACCGAGAAGCATTTTTCGATTTAGATGTTGCCAAAGAGCTTTCTAAAATTAATGCTTGGGGAATTCAATTACCGCAAAAATATGGAGGTGCGTGTTTGGATTCAATCAGTTATGTTATCACCATAGAAGAAATCTCCCGAATTTGTGCTTCCACTGGATTAACCTTGACTGTTCATAATTCAGTAGGGGCATATCCAATCCTTCAATGGGGAACCGAGGAACAAAAAAAAAGATACTTACATGACATTGCCAGCGGGAAAAAAATAGCTGGATTTACATGGACCGAACCTAATGCGGGTTCAGACGCTGCTGGAATAGAATGCATGGCAATTGAAGATGGAAATGACTTTATTTTAAAAGGATCTAAAATATTTGTCACTAATGGGGGAATCGGTACCGTATTTTTAGTTGGATCACAATATCAGACTAAAAATGGGGAAAAAGGAGTAGCAACCTTCATAGTTGAGAAAGGAATGGAAGGTTACGAAATAGGACCAAAAGAAGATAAACTAGGAATGAGAGGTAATCCCACCACGAGTTTATATTTTCATGATATACGCGTCCCAAAAGAAAACATTTTAGGAAGTCTTAGGGACGGATTTAAAATTGCAATGCACACTCTTGATGTAGGAAGAATTGGAATTGCGGCTCAAGCATTAGGCATTGCTCAGGCTGCTTATGAACATTCTCTTGAATATTCTAAAGGAAGAATTCAATTTAAAAGGCCTATTTCTGAATTTCAAGGAGTTTCTTTTAAATTAGCTGATATGGCAACCAAGATTGATGCTGCAAGATTGTTGGTCTATAGAGCTGCGTTTTTAAAGGACATTAAAAAAAGATTCTCAAAAGAATCAGCGATGTGTAAATTATATGCAAGCAAGATAGCAAGACAAATAGCTCAAGAAGCCATTCAAATTCATGGGGGATATGGATACATGAAAGATCTTCCTCTTGAACGCTATTACCGAGATGCTAAAGTGACAGAAATTTATGAAGGAACCAGTGAAATCATGAAATTAGTTATAGCTAATCAAATTCTCAGAGGCCTTTAGGATGTCGTTAAAAATATTTGTCTTAATTAAGCAAGTACCTAATCCGCATAACCTTGAAATTGATAAAACAACAGGAACCATTATTAGAGAAGGTATTGATAACATCGTAAACCCTGATGATTTATATGCGATAGAATTGGGTCTAAGTCTGAAATCACAGTATGGCGGTGATGTCACTGTAATGACCATGGGTCCACCTCAATCAGCTGCCGCTTTACGAGAAGGCTTAGCCATGGGCGCAGATCATGCCATCTTGATTTGTGATAATAGATTTGCCTATTCCGATACTCTTCAAACCACCTTGGTCTTAAAAGAAGCATTTGATATGATTAAAGAGTATGATCTTGTGATTACTGGAAGCCAAACATCGGATTCCAGCACGGGCCAAGTTCCTTATCAATTATCAGAAGCTTTGGATATACCATTAATTACAGATATTTTTTCCTTGGAGATCGAGGGCAAGCTTTTTAAATGTCATAGAAATTTTGGGCATGAAGCACAAAATATCGAGGTAAAATTACCCCTCTTGATTAGAATTACTAGCCATTTTAACGAACCGAGAAACGTCTCTTTATTGGGTATAAAAAAAGCTTTCGATAAACAAATACAAATCTTTG
>SDNN01000059.1 GCA_004524425.1 Promethearchaeota archaeon | reverse complement strand
TTTAAAGTTAGTCATTTCTGTTTTAGTTATCCCAAAAAAATCATCCATCAAGCCGGTTACAAATATAAAAATTAAATCCAAATCTAATTCCATGTCGTAAGCGATCCTGTATTTAAAATAATCATAAAAGCCAACAGTTTTCCCTATTTTTTTCATGGCATCTCTTTTAATTTTAAAATGAAGATTTTCTATTTCAGAATTACTCATCGCCTTAGCAAAATCTCTGCGATACACTACATCATTTTTTTTAACAATAAACACTTGGCGTAATATTTTTAATCACATTTCCTTGTATTTTATAATGAATGGTTATAATATGAGTTTTAAACCATAAAATTATCCATACTTCTAATAACAACTTTTATTTTTAAACTTCATTAAAAGCAAAAATTTGAAATAATATAATTATTGTTTGATTATGACATGGCGATTTGAATACTTGGAATTCAATTAACACTTCTCTAATAAGCTAATTTTTGTAAAAAGTGACGAAAATTTAATGATTAAAATATAAATTATATCTTTTTGGTTTAACTAAGAGTTAAAAAGAAGTTTTTTTATTCTCTAATAAAATTACTTTTTCGTAAAAATAAATTTAACAAAAATTTGAAAAATTGAAGAGATTTACATGGAAATGAAAAAAAAAGTACCGATTAAAACAAAAATAAAAATATCGATACTCTTTTCAATGATTCTGCTTTCAAGCTTTTATGCAATTTTTCTAACAAACTTCAATAATCCTTCAAATAATCTAGGGCCTAATGGTGATGATAAGACTGTTGAAGATGATACTGACTTAAATCCCGTTGAAACCCTCAAATCAAGCGCTTTTGGAGAACATCCTTGGTGGGACTCTAATTGGCCTTATAGGATTTTAATTAACATTACAAATGATGCGGGTGTAGATTTAAAAAATTATGGCGTTTGGGTTGTCTTTCCTTATGAAGATTTTGAAAATAAAGTTAATGATACTTTAAAGGACATAAGAATAATTGAATATGAGAACAATGTAGGACGTGAAAGAGAATACTTTATCTTCCAGGATTATTCTTATTCATATGACCCAATCGATGAAGAGCACACCGGTTCATATGATGAGGGAAAAGCAACCATATTTTTTAACACGAATATATCTGCTTCAGCAACCAGTTTAAATCCAGAACGGGACATCTATATCTATTTTGGTAACATGGCTGTTGAAAGTACGGCCGATGAACAAGGTCTTGGATTAATAAAGAATGGCGTCTTTGATTATGTTCCCTCAGGAGATGATCCCGTTGGAAATCCTGAAGTTGCTCCATATTCTTATAATCCAGTTGGTTGGAACTGGTCTCATAACGTGCCTAATGAAATCGTGCCTTGGGGAGACATTTATGCAGATGACGATTCTGATCATCCTACTGATCCATTGGATCATTGGCAAAATTCTTTAATTAATGATCCAGATAATCAAGAAAAAAAACTGGGAAGTTACACTTATAAATGGGGCACAAATGAAACATCAATTCCATGGGAAACCCAACAAATCCAACGTGCTAATGATAATTATGCGGGAGTTCTATATAGCAATTATTTTATTGTTCCGATTGTAGGTGATGGTAATCCTTTAGTTGATAAACTATATCTTAATTTATGGCGAAATATCAGAACTTGTGGATTTGATCGAAAAAAAACAGGAGGAGATGTCGATGGTTATTATGTTAGAATTATAAATGCTTCTGCAGGTATAGGCAATCCAGATTCACATCAGGGATTTGATGAATATCTAGAGATATATGCAGGAATCACAAATAATAATGGAGGGAGTCAATTGTATAATTACACTACGGGAACGCAAGGAAATACTGTAACTACCTATAGTGGGGATTTAGACGAGTCTGTTATTTTTGATATAAGCCAATACATGGGAATGAATATCTCAATTGAAATTGGAATGTATGGAGATGAGGGAGTTGGCAATGATGATATGGCATTTGGACAAGTCGATGAAATTTACTTCACTTATGATGTTGATTTAACCATTGAATTGAATGAATATCAAGACCAAAAATCAGAAATTACAGTCATTACACGGGATGTTGATGGGATGATAGTGCCAAACGCAGAAGTCACATTAATCGGGGAAACCACTACAAAAACCCAAACTACGGATGAATCAGGCGAAACCATTTTCACAAATTTAAATTATGGTATCTATAATTTTTCCGTGAATTACACTTTTAGCGCCACTCATGAAGATGTTGTATTCAATAGTACAGAAGATAATTTTGGAACTTCAAGTTGGAATTTGTACAATGTATCGGATCTTTCTGCAAGTTTTGATTTAAATTTAGATATTTGGACAATAGATTTTGAAATAAATGATTGGGACGAGGAACTTCTCGATGATGGACGTATTAAAGTATTCAGTGAAAAAGATGGAGAATTTTTGAAGCAGTTAACATTAGTTAATGGAACAGCGAGATTTCGATGGAATAATAGATCACACTATTATTATGAGGTTTACTTCTATAACACTGAATATAATGTTAATAACTTTCTTTTAAATGCAAGTTATATATATCGATCTAACTATGTTCAAAATGAAAAAAATTATGACCATTCTTTAGACGTTGCTTCTTACGATGAATACACTGGAAGTGATTATTATAGAGTTTATGAACGGATCTACTCCGGAGGATCGATGACAGACTTTAGTAATAAAAAATTGATTAATTTTAACGTGACTTTAGACAACATCCAAGATCGATTAGATAACATGACGATATATTACATTGATTACAACAATCAAACCAGTAGTAGTAATATTATTTATCAGAATCTTGCCATGTCAGGTACTGATTTCTTTTTATCAATTGATATTGGAACAGTAGATAATAATAAGCTAAAAAATGAAGAGTATAAAGCACATGGGATTCTGATTGATGTCAGGGGATATACAGCTGGAGGTGCGCATTCAGGTGAGATAAAAATTAACACGACAGAATTGATCAATGTTTATAACAAGACTGCTCTATCTAAGTTAAATATTAGAGTCATTGATGATGATGATGCAGAAAATCCTTATGGTCCGGTAGAATATGTTAGTGTTAGAATTTATAATGGTACTCCGGTGCTTGCAAATTTAATTACAGTGTTAACTACGAATGCTGAGGGGTGGGCTTCTCATAGTGATGAATACTATAAGCCATTTATTTTTCTCATAGGTTTTTCCTACAACATAACTCTAAGAAGAATTGGTGAAGCTACAAATTTTATTGTGAATGATACAATTCCAGAAGGACAATGGGAACCAACTTCAGAAGTTAGCATATATAATTTTACATTAAATCTAAATTCTACAGTTATTCTTGATTTTGAACCATTGGCTCCAATTCCTGATTTAATAACTCAAATTGAGTTGATTTCCGCAGTTTCTCAAGCAATTTGGGGTGATGGAGATCTAGAAATAGTAGTAAATGTATCATATTCAGATGATGATGGTTCTACTTGGAATTTAATGGAAGATGTTGGAGATATCAAGTGTTATATACAGGATTGGGAATCGGGTAAAATTGTTCTAATAAAAGATATGGTGGCGAATCTTCAGGGAAGTAATGTAGTAAATTATTCTATCACTTTTAATTCAAATGAATTATCTGCAGGTAATAGCTATAAGAAATATTGGTTTATTATTGATGGTGAAGTACCAGGATACGAGGACCCTGAAGAGCCATTATATCAAGAAATACAGGTTAATGCAACAGCATCTTTCTTAGATTTACATGATTATGTCAGTCTTGAAATTGTATCACAATATGAAAAAGAGTACGGTGAAATCGTTAAACTTGCTGTGAGATACTATGATGATGTTAATAATCCATTATCAGCTGCTACAGTCACCTTTAAATGGGTATTTAGCCCAACAAAATACTTTTCAATACATCCAATTGATGGGGATTATTATTACGTTTCATTTAACACTTCAGAAGCTCTAAGTGCTGCATTATATCCAGTTACAATTACAGCCGCGCTCGAAAATCACACTGAACAGATTGTTATTTCTTATCTTGATGTATTAAATAGAAAGACTTCTCTTAATGGTAAAACTGACATAGCTTACATGTCAAAGAAAGTATGGGTCGAACAAGCTGATTATTTTAACTTCACATATAAAGATATTACAAATGGAGCAGACTGTATTATTGGAAACTTAGATATGGCGATTTATACATGGCAAGAATTAGATGGATTGGGCAATCCCATCTCAGGAAATGATGGTAATGGAATTTTGATTCAGAATGAAGATGGAACATATACTCTTGATTTTGAAACAGAAATAAGATCCGTTGGGTTTTATTCTCTTTATATTACCATGCAGAAAGAGAATTATGAACTTCGAGCGGCTATTATTAATTTGGAGATCATGTTGAGAGAATTTGATGCAGATTTGGATGCTCCAAGATTAAAAGACGATCAAGTTAGTGTGGTTAAAGGAAAGGAAATTGAACTTGAACTCGAGCTCACAGATCTAACTAGAGGAGATATCCCTTTAGAAGGTGCCGAAGTGGTGTTAGAAATTGGGGATGACGAATATGAATTCGATGATGAAGGAGATGGAAAATATACTTTAACCTTTAAAACCAAAAATATTGAAGCTTTTTTCACTGCAAATACCTTATCAGGACAAATTATCATTAAAATGGCAAATTTCACCACTGATGAGATTGACCTTACTATAATCGTTGAGATGGAAGAGATTTATGAGGGAATGCCTACATTTTACTTTATCATGTTAGTGGCATCAATTGCAGGAATCATAGGCAGTCTTGTTAGTTATAGAGTAATTCAACAAGCAAGAATTCCTGGCTACGTTAAAAAACTTCGGAAAGTCAAAAGTACAATTAAAGCCGGAAAATCTATTACGGAATCATATTCAATACCTTCGATGGAAAGAATGTTAGTTAAAGAATTTGGCAAGGAATGGCAAAAAATTGGTTTTTCATTGGAAGATATTTTGGGAACCAAAGCGGGAAAATCACCAGACGAATTTAAGGAAGATAAATTCTCTAAACAGGGAGGTGGAAATGAATAATGCCAATTGGACTAGCGATCATGAAATGGAATCCAAGAGTCGGAACAGAAATACTCGCTAAATATCCAGAAGAGATTAGTTTATCTGCTCAAACATTAATGCAAATATATAGTACACATGAATATGCCATGGAACCTGGCATGATAAGTCTTATGGTTGGTCATTTGAACATTGCTTCCTATTACTCGGGTCCCGAAAAGGCAATCTATATAATATTGCTGCTAAACCTAGATGATGATCCTGATACTTACGAAGGCGGGCTAACAGATGCAGCGAGAATAGTACTGCAGAATCTTGAAGATGATGCATATAAACCAATGATTCCTTCTTTATTTCAAAGAATTTCGGCTTTTCCAACTTTAACCAATGAACAAAAACTGGCAGTATTATATGAGGATGAGATTTACCGTTTGATTATAGATCGTTTAAGAGATGAAGGTGTCGTAAGTAAATCAGAATTAAAGATTTGGCTTAAAGATAAGTATAGGGAAAGTTTCATAGATATAGACGCTATTTTAATGGATTTGATTAAAAAGGAAATAGTAAAGGAAGTATCGGTTAAAGGAATGCCTTCAGAATTAATATTTTTCATTAACGATATCTTAATGATTAGGCGCCCGCCGATTAAAATCTTTGATAATCCTGTAGAAAAAGGGCTTCCTGAACAGCTTGTTACCGATTACAGCACGGCGATAAAAAAATATTTCGAAAATTATCGACCATCAGAGGAAGATAATCTAAAAGCATTAAGCATCATGACAGATCCAGAAATCTATGAAATCATAAAATTATTAAGAACTGCTATTGTGACGAGAAATACTCTAGAAAAACTTAGAAAGAAAGGAGTAAGCGATATAGATGGTGGATTGAAACAATTATGGGAAAATGAAATGATCCAAGTATTTCAAGACAAGAAAGGGAATGAATATTATGCATTACTTTCCGACTTTCATATCTCATTAGTTTATCCTAAATACATTCTAAGCACCATTATACACCAATACGATGTCAAATCAAAATCAGATAAAGTTTTAATTGAATATATAAATGTGCTTGAAGATGCCTATTTTGAAATGAAGCATAAAGCAAAATCTACGATAGAAGAATAAGCAATTCTAATTTTTTTTTTTAATTTTTTTTATTAACTTATATTTTTTCATATTTTTTTCTATATATTTTCATATAATTTTCTTTTGGCTTATCTTTTCTCAAAAAAAGATTTTTCAATATATAATCACTATTAAGAATTAAAAATTAAATTAAAAACATTTTATCAAAATAGAAATTTAAGGTGAAATATTTATGGAAACTCCTTTTGAAAGTTGTGAAAAATATTTTGACACCCCAGAAGCAATTGGACTCGACGGAATTGATTTAGAAAAGTACATAATAGCAAGCTACATCATCAAACGCCCCAAAGGAATGAATTTGAATTATTTGGCTCGTTTTGCAGCAATTGAACAGTCAACGGGAACATGGATTCGTGTACCAGCAGAAACAGCAGAGGTAAGAAAGAAACACGTAGCACGAGTGCTTGGTGTATATGAGTTACCACAATTTGAGTATGTAATACCAAAAGACCAGAAGGAACGATTATACTTCGTCCAAATTGGCTTTCCAATCGTCAATATTAAAGGCGATGGAATTCCCATGTTATTTACCTCCGTAATAGGAAATATCAGTATCACACATGGTTTAAAATTAGTTGATCTTGCATTTCCTAAAGCGTGGTTGGAAGATTTTAAAGGTCCTAAATTTGGAATTGATGGATTAAGAAAACATTTAAACATACCTGAAAGACCTCTCTTGAATAACATGATTAAGCCTTGTACGGGTCATACCTGCGATGTAGGAGCAGATCTTTTATATCAAGCTGCTGTTGGAGGATGTGATGTGGTCAAAGACGATGAGTTAATTGGTAATCCTTCCTTCAATCCATTAGAAGATAGATTATCGGCTTACATGGAAGCATTGGACAGGGCCGATTCAGAAAAAGGCGAGAAGACATTATACACCATAAACGTTACGGGTAAATTCCCTGATATGTTCGAAAATGCCGATAAAATGATTGAAATGGGTGCAAATGCGTTAATGATAAATTATTTATCCACTGGATTTGAAGCCTTGAGGCAACTCGCAGAAGACCCTTCAATTAATGTTCCTATTCTAGGCCACATGGATTTTGCTGGCGCATATTTTGGTGGAGAATGGACAGGCATGACAAGTTTTCTTACATTAGCTAAATTACCAAGGATTTGTGGTGCTGATACCGTAGTCATTCCTGCTCCTTATGGTAAAGCAGAAATTGTAGAAGAGAGATACGAACAAAATCTTAGAGCTTTAAGATACCCACTTCAACATATTGCGCCAACTTTACCAATGCCTTCTGGAGGAATTACACAAGGGATGGTTGAAAAGACCGTGAAAGAGGCAGGAAAAGATATTCTTATTGGAAGCGGAGGGGGAATTCATAGTCACCCCGATGGTCCAATTGATGGTGCTAGAGCATTTAGACAGGCAATTAAAGCTGTCATGGAAGGAATACCCGTAAAAGACTATGCAAAAGAACACAAGGAATTAGGCCGAGCATTAGGTGTGTGGGGTACCGGAAAAACCGCATTAGTTGAATAAATTATTTTTTTTTCTTTTAATTTTTATTTTTAGTAATATGGCATGATATTTCTTTTAGGAATCCCGATAACAAATTTAATAATTATTTTACAATTATTCTACTTTATAATAGCAATAAACTAAATTTCACTTCACATGTCTGATAATAAGCTTAAAGTTGGAGTCATAGGTTGTGGGATGGTTGCCAATGTCGGTCATTTACCTGTTTATAATCAATCTCCATTAACAGAATTGGTAGCAGTAGCCGATCCCTCTGAATCTCATCTTAAAGAAGTCCAACATCGTTACAAAGTTCCAAAAGCATATAAAGATCCCAATGATTTAATAGATGATCCCGGTATTGATGTTATAAGTATTTGTTCTCCTCATTGGGCACATGCTGAACAGGCAATTAGAGCAGCTAAGAATGGAAAGCATATTTTATGTGAAAAACCAATTGGTTTAAGTCTAGCGGAAGTTGATGACATGATTAAAGCAGTAGAACATAATAAAATTATATTCCAGACAGCTACTCAAAAACGATTCGATAGGGGTTTCCAAACATTAAAAGAAAAAATCATGGAAAAGGACATAGGAGATGTTTTCCACGCCTCTGTGTTTTGGTATCATTCAATGCCCTTTATTGAGACGAAGCCAAGCAATGAATTAGTGAAAGAAGTGGGATTGTGGAGGATCACAGATGACAGGTGTGGAGGAGGAGATCTTTTAGATCATGGGCCCCATTATTTTGATTTATTTCGATGGTGGTTTGGAGATATAAATACAGTTAGTGCCCAGATTAGACGAATCCATGAAAGTCGAGTCAATGAAGATCACTCCGCGGTTCAGTTATCTTTCAAAGAAAATGAGACAGTCGCAATATTCGAACGGTCAGAAGCGTTTTTTGGAACCGTATGGGGAGAAGAAAAAGGGCGTATACATGGTACTAATGGCACTTATTATTTTGAGGTCCCTCCCGAGTATTTTTTAAAACCAATGACTCTTAAGAAATATTTTAGGAAAGAGAAGACTAGTAAACCATCAGAAATTGAGTATAATTTCTCTAAAGAGCGTTGGAACGTTTCTTATGCTCGAGAAGTGCGGAGCTTTATAAATCAGGTGCTAGGTAGATCTAACGAAGATGTTGGATTTCCTGAAGAGTGGATCCCCACCATAAAAGATGGTAGAGCGGGATTGGAAATAGTCTTGGCATCATATGAATCTCAGCGGACACAAAAAACAATAAAATTGCCACTAGAAAATCATGAACCCCTTTATTGGGATAAGAAATCATGTTAATAATTAAAAATAAGTATATTTTTTCAGATTAACCTTAAGATTGGGGAGATCATCAGGAGTTAAGAACTGAGATATTATATTACCTGAAAGATCTAAATAAGTAAGTTTTTTCATTTTTTTTATATAATCAAGATTTTTAAAGTCTTTGATGTGATTATTTGCTAGAAATAGAAATGAAATGTTTTTCAGAGCTAACAAATCCCCAATATCTTGTAATTGATTATTTGACACATTAAGGTGAGTAATGTTTTGAAGATTTTCTATTCCAATAATTTCTGAAATCTGTTTTATATTGTTTTTAAAATCAGCTTTCCATCCTCTGACTTCATATTCCACATCTGCTAAATCGAGTTTAGTAATGAGACCATTCTTAAGCTCAAAATATACTGAGTAAAATTTTTGAGTCATTTTAGCGATTGTGATGAAATTGATTAATATTTCAGCTAGCTCTTTATGACTAAGCTTGTCAATAGTTTGAGATTTTATTAATTCTTTGATGTTTCGCCGGTACTTTCTATTATCTATTCGTTTATTCTCATCAAGATATTTGATTTTTCTAATTCTTTTTATTTCACTAAGAAGAATTTCTCTCGAATCAGAATTATCCATCTTACTTAAAGTTTTAATGATTGATATTAAGCAATCATAATCGGTCTCATGTAAAATCGCCCATTTCATGAGATCGATTGCTTTCTCGAGGAAAAAATGTTCAATGTATTTAACTGCTTTACATCTAATCTTGCCATTATTATCAGAGATCAATAGATTTTCTAAAAGTGCAAATACTCTATTATTTGCAATTTTTAATTGATTGAGAACCTCTAAAGAAAGATATCTGAACTGTTCATTATCACTATGATCTATTAGGGAAATTAAGAAATCTGTTGCAGATTTTTTGTCCAATTGGCCTTTTTGAACATCTTCAAGAATTGCTTGAGGATTAATTTCCATTATACAAGGTAAAAATTAATTTTCTTTAATATTTTTTAAATATATTACATGTTTAATGTGTTCTATACTAAAGGGGGTAAGCCCTTATATAATATAATATCTATACCTCCAAATTCATGGCGATCAATACTTTTCACTACTTTATTACCACTTATATCTAAATACCGAAGACTATACATCTGCTTAAGGTATTCAATATTCTTAGGATCATCTATTCTATTGTTTGAGATTGATAAATTCGTGAGTTCTTTTAATTCTTTTAAATCTTTTATGTGTTTAATCCGATTATTAGAAAGATCTAAGATTTTTAGATGTGAAAGATTTTTAAGACCAATTATTTCACATATATCAATTATTCGGTCGGAATATTTCTGTCGCCATACGTTCCATATATTCCAACCAATTTCTGATAAATCTAGTTCAGAAATTACCCCATCTTCCCATTGGAAAAAGATGGTATAAAACTTGTGAATAAGTGCTCTAATTGTTTTATAATTGATGATGATTTGAGCCATTTCTTGGTTTGTTAGATCACTTATTTTGCGCCTGGAAAATAATTTATCAAGACTTTCTTTGAAACGTTTATTGGTATAATTTTGATTGTCATCAATGAACTTTCTTTTTTTTAATTTCATTATTTCCTCGGTTAAAATTTCTTTCGACTGTTCACTCTCGATCTTTTCGAGGGTTTTAATAATCGTGATCAAGCATTCATAATCAGTTTCATATCTTATGGCCCATTTAATGGGATAAAGAGCTTTATCTTGAAATTTTTTTTTTAAAATGTGAGCTGCTTTCTTTCTTATTTCCCTGCTTACATCAGAAATTAACAAGTTTTCAAAGAAATGATATAATTTATCATTTAATGATCTATCATTCTCAAAACCAATCAACTCCAAATAATTAATACTTTGCAGTCTAATAGAATTATTTTCACTATTTTCTATGAGAGTCAATAAAAATTGGATTGCTGATTGTTTATCTAAATAATGATTTTGAAATTCTTGATAAATTGCTGAAGGAGTTAATGACATCTCTCATTTAGAGATATGTGCTAGTTAGAATATTATAATTATCCAATATTTTGAATTCTTGGATATTTAAAAATTTATTTTTTTATATATTTTTCAGTTTGATGAAAATTTTATTTTGGAATTCTAATTTAATATTAATATACTTAATAAAACATTGGAGATATCATTTCCATAATTATTAATACATTATTTTTCTTATTTGAGAATTGAGCAATCTGAATGATGAACAAATGGAATTAATTTCTTGTAAAGAATGTGGATGGGACTTTCCAGAGGAATTGATTGAGAAATTAATCGAAGGTGAGCAAGAAGTGATCTTCTGTGAATCTTGCGGTGCAGAGCTCAATAAAAATGATGTTGATTTAAACAAAATCTCAAAAGAACTAAGAGCCTCAAAAAAAAGTACGCCGAAGACCCTTGTTGATGTATTAACCATGGCGAGGAAAAAATCGGCAGAATATAGCAAAAAACTTAAATCTAAATTGAAGGAATTCAAAGAAAAGTCATCTGATCAATCATGATATAATTTAGTATTAAGAATAAACTTGTTTTTCTGTATTAATTAGAAGTAACTGGCTTAACACTATGGTTAGCCAAAATGCTGCACAAATAATAAAAATTATCATTTTATCAAGTTTCGTCATGCTCATATCCTTTTCAAGATATCGAAACCATGCCCATGTCAAAAATGACGATATGATGATGAAGAATAACTCCTTAACTGGATACCAAAAATTAGGCCAAAAGGTCTTGAAAAATAAATTGACGGGTTCATTGGGCATGCTTTGCAAGGACAAGAAACAATTGATAGCACATTGGTACAATGAGAAAATCCAAAACCAACATAAGAAAATGTTTGTTGCATGTGTAATTTTTTCAAATCTTTTGATAAAGTAAGCAACATATAATATTCCAATCTCTATTGACAATACTATTATAGTGCCGGCAATTGGACCTAGTATCTGAATGCCTAGATCTACAGCAGCATTACCCCATCTCTGATTTAGAACGGTTGTGTATAAAATTATACCAATACCATACAGAATAAAGCCTACTACGGTCACAATGTTCAAAGCTATGGTGGATTTTTTATTCAATAAAACCTCCTTTTAATTTAAACAGTTTTCAGTTGATATAATATTGCATTTTCAAATTAATAAACTTACAAAATTAATTTTATATGGTTTCAACTATTTCCAAAATAAATGGATACTGACTCAAACAACCCTCATGTAGAAGAAAAAACCAGGGCAATAGTCTTTGCGCTTTTATTTGCTAATTTTTTTCGAAATTTAGGAATATCGATCATAGAAATCGGTTTACCTGATTTTGTTTTGAGTCTAGCGGGAACGCTTACATCTTACGGAATAATAATTGGAGTGTTTTCAATAACCCAATCAATCTTTCAATTACCGATGGGAAGGGCAGCAGATCAGCATGGAAGAAAAATGCTCATATTACTAGGAATATTTATCTATATTATCGGAACCTTCCTGTGTTATTTAGCTCAGGATATCTTACAATTAATATTATTCAGGGCAATTCAAGGAGCTGGTGCTTATAGTTCCATTCTTCAAGCAATGATTGGAGACTTTTATAAAAAAGAGGATGAGCACGGCAAGGGAATGGCATTGTTTTCCGTGTCAATGACATTTGGTTATTTTGGTGGAATAATAATCGGGGGGTATATTTCAAGCTATTTAGGTTTCAGAATGATTTTTTTATTTTCCACCATATTAGGCATAATATCAGCAATATTGGCAATCCTTTTTATTAAAGATCATAGAAAAATAGGAAAGAAATTCAATAATGAGGAGGGTACGAATTCTCCCATTGAAAAAATCAAGAAGAAAGAGTTAATCATTTTAGTAAAAGACAAGGAATTCAATGTTATAGTCTTACTAAACAGTCTCAGATGGTTTTTATTTTCTGGAGTCTACGTGCTTTTTATATGGCAAATACAAGTTAATTTCGGTTTAACTCAAATAGAGGCAACTATTTTCATCATGATACTGGTCGCGATTTACATGTTCTTCATCATGTTTGGAGGATATTTATCGGATAATTATGGTATAAAGAAAATCTTGCTCTATAGCCAATTAATAATAATTATAATTGGACTTCTCGTGTTCGTTTCTACAGCTTTTTTTATTTTTATTATTATCGGGGTTTTTATAGGGATAGGATTTGCACTATTTCAGACTTCTGGTTATGCCTTATTGGCAAAATATATTGAAAATAATTATCCTGAATTAAAAGGAAGTGCATTCGGATTCAATAATGCCATTGGCTTTCTTTTAGGGGCATTCGGGCCGATATTCATTTGTTATTTGGGCGATATTTCAGATTTTTTACCATATTATTTTATCTCTCTATCCATTTTTTTTACGTATTTAATTAGCGTGCTATTTTTTAGACAGGTTGATACTAAAGGAACTCAAAAATCCTCTTTGCCACCTTTGAAGGGGGTTTAATTAATAAGGAAAGCCCATTTTTAAATTTTTATTCACGGTTCATCCCTTAAAATTAACTTTATTATATTTAATTAATTTCCTCATAAAATGAATTCTGATTTTGATGAACAAAAAATAGATAGAAAGGCAAAAGTTTTCTTATTGGTTATATTATATGCTAATTTCATTAGATATGTAGAAATCAGCATGATTGACATAGGATTGCCTAATTATGTAATAGCTTTAGCAGGAACTCTTAGTTCATATGGACTAGTAGTAGGAGCGTTTGCTCTTACTCGATCTATTTTTCAAGTTCCAATAGCGATGGCTTCAGATAAAATTGGAAGAAAAAAAATGATGTTATTTAGCATTTTTTTATATACTTTCGGGACAATTTTGTGTTTTTTCGCGGAAAATATCATTCAGCTAATTATTTATCGAGCAATTCAAGGAATGGGTGCTTATAGTTCAATATTACAGGCCATGATTGGAGATTTATATAGAAAAAAGCATGGTAAAGCAATGGCACTCTATTCTGTCACCATAACAATTGGATATTTTGCA
>SDNN01000058.1 GCA_004524425.1 Promethearchaeota archaeon | reverse complement strand
TTAAGTAATTGATCCCAATCTATATCCTCTTCAATTAATTTTAAAGCCATCTCTATCTCATCTTCTTGTATGCCTGGTCGAATATTATCCATGTTTCTAATCGTGGTATAAGTATCAGACGGACTCAAGATTATTGGAACTCCTTTCATATTCGCAACACTAATGACTTTAATATCAGGTTGTATTCTTCCTGTTAACACGAGTAATGAAACATCTTCATTCAATGCCGTCAAGATCAGATCAGATCTGTCTCCTCCCGTAATGAATGCTGCCTTTTTTAACTGTCGTAGATATTTTAATGCAGCCTGGGGATTCATGGCACCAATGATGTATGTTTCAACGAGATTTTGTAAACCAGGAGTTGCTGCTTCATTTATTAATTCTCCACCGATAGCTGCTTGTATCTCTGAACCTCTTGCGGATAATAATTCAATGCTTTTCTGAATAATTCCTATTATTGATAAATTATACCTCTTAATGTGATTTGGTTCTAATTCTTTTATGCGAGCCTTGTAATCATAATCGATCTTGTTAAAGATAATACCCTTAATTCCGATGTGCCTGAATTCAAAATATCTTTTCGTGAAAAAAATGTTATCGATACACTTATCCGAGGAGGCGGTTTCTATGAAAATTAGATCATTTATTCCCAAGTGTTGAGCAATGGTAATATCATCCAATCCTACTCGGATGTATTTTTTTATAGAAGGAGTTCCTTCGATTATCACGTAATCCATATCCTTTGAAATTTGTTCATAGGCGGATTTGATCTTATTTAAGTGTTCTTCTTTCTTAGCTGAATCAATTAAATCAACATAATAACAATCTGGAATGGATACAGGATTGATGATGTCAAAAGGTTTTGAAGTGGTAAATACCGTGTTTAATATAAACCCTACATCTGGATCTGCCTTGTTGGAAAAGGCTCCTTTGGGAATCCCGATGGGTTTAAAGTACGCTACCTTTTTCCCATCTTTTTTTAGTTTCTGCATTATCCCTATGGAAAGAAGACTTTTCCCAACCCTTTCTTTTAGAGAACATAAATATAAAGGTTTTGCCATAATAATCTCATTTCTTTTTTTTTTATTCGATTTTTTATTTTATTTTAAATTTATATATAGTTTTTTATTATCTAACGGGTGATGGTGATTTTAATATCCACAGCACTATAACTTTTAATAAAAGATAATAATGGATTTATATCTAATTCGACAATTTCTGGAAAATCATTAACTAATTGAGAAAGTCTTAATAATACCTCAATCACGGCTTCTATATCAGATCTTTTCTCTCCTCTTACGCCCTCAAGTAAACTATACACTTTAGTCTTTTGAAGCATATTTCTAGCATCATTTTCTGTAAATTTATACGCCAATGAAAAAGTAACATCCTTAAGAAAATTGGCATATATACCCCCCATGCCTATCATTAACATGGGCCCGAACTGGGGATCTTTAGACATTCCTATGATTAATTCATTGACTTTTTCTTGCTTTTTCGTGTCAATCATTTCTTGCACTTCGACCCCGTAAATTTTCGCATTAGAAGGGCCGAATTTTTTAGCATTATCAACAATTTGGGTAAATGCTTCAAAAGCTTCTTCAGGAGTTTTAATATCTAAAGCGATCCCCCCAACATCTGTCTTATGGATTATCTGAGGGCTCACAATTTTCATGACCGCTTTTCCGATTTTCTCTTGAATGTTCATGGCTTCCCTAGGGGTTCTAGCTAACCGAGAAGCAGGGGATTTTATTCCATAACATTCAAAAATCTCACTAGTTTCATGACTTAAAAGAACTGTTCTGTCATCTTTTCGAACTTCCTCAATTATTTCGCTTACGCGTTTCTTATCTACATCAAATTGAGGTATGGATACTTCATCCAAAGGCGTCGATTTCAAAAATTCAGTTCGTAGCAAGAGCTTTTTGAGAGACACGGCAGCCCTATCTGGAAAATGATAACAAGGAATGTGATTGCTTTTTAGATACTTTCTCCCTTCCGCCGTTGATTTCTCTCCTAAAAATGAACACACAATGGGTTTCTCTCTTAAATTTTTTGAACTTATTTGATGAATTAATTTAGCAACTTCAGTTGGTTTCGTTTGAGCTTGTGGAGTCACGATTATCAACGAACCATACGTCGTTATTTCATTAGAATTCTCTTTTGAATCATTTACTTTCCTGTTAATACCAAAAATCGTTTCTAAAGCAAATTCATACCTTTGTGGACTAGCATCACCAACGATATCAACAGGATTAAAAATTGCTGCTTCTAACGGTAAATTGTCTCTGAGTTTATGAAGAATATTTTCGGAAAACTGTGCAAATTTTAAACCTTCTCTTTCAAAAGCATCAGTAGCCACAATTCCCGGGCCGCCTGCATTTGTGATGATAGCAAATGAATTTTTTGAGGGGATGGGTTGATAAAGAAAAATTTCACCATAATCAAATAAATCCTCAATAGTTATTGCCCTTATGACCCCACATTTATTAAAAGCCAAATCATATGCAGTATCAGAGCCTGCTAATGCTCCCGTATGACTTGATGCTGCTCTAGCTCCTGCTTCACTAACTCCCGATTTTAAAATAATTATAGGTTTTTTCCTCGTTGCCTTGGGTAGAACTTCAAGAAATCGATCTCCATCTTTTATGCTTTCTAAATAACATAAAATTACTTTGGTTTCCTCATCATTAGCAAGATATTCGATGAAATCAACTGCCCCTAAATCCGCCTTATTTCCTAGGCTAATATTTACCGAAAATCCGAATGGTTGGGTCATGGAATAATCCATCATACCTGTTAACATGGCTCCGGATTGTGAAATCATGGCAATATTTCCTTTCTTGGGGGTATCGGCGGCAAATGAACAATTATAATGCAGGCCGATTATTCCAAGACAATTTGGTCCTAATATTCTCATGTTATGTTTTTTACCAATTTTAACGAGTTCTTCTTCTCGTTGTATTCCTTCGCCACCAATTTCTTTAAATCCCGCTGAGATTACAATCAAACCTTTAACCCCCTTTTTGCCGCAGTCTTCTGCTATGGGAACGACTTTATCAGCAGGGATTACGAAAACCGCAACCTCGATTTCATCATTCACTTCTAATATGGATTTATATGATTTATGCCCTAAAATTTCTTCTGATTTAGGATTAATCGGATAAATTTTACCTTCATAACCTGATTCTATAACGTTTTTAAGAACAGTATTACCCACCTTTCCTTCAGTAGCACTTGCACCAATTATTGCAAGTGATTTCGGATTAAAATAGTATGATATATCGCTATTCTTTTTCATGTTATGTGTGAGAGGCTTTTAAATTAGATAAGTTAGATGATATCATTATTTATTATATTTTCATGAGTTAAAAATATTGAATTTATAGATTAGAATTTTTTATAAAATGATGAAACTATATATATAGTATGACCAAAATTATAATGATAACTAATAAAGGGGATATAAAACTCAAGTTATTTGACGATGAGGCTCCATTGGCGGTTTCGAGTTTTTTGTATTTGGCAAAACAAGGTTTTTATAATAACCTTAAATTTCATAGAGTGATAGCCGATTTCATGATTCAAGGAGGAGATCCCTTGGAAGCAGGTTATGGTGGCCCTAAGGACAAGGGGATCCAATCATTTCCTCATCAAAATAGGCAAGTAAACTATCCCTTTCCAGACGAATTCAAAAGTGGAAGAAAATTTGATAAACCAGGAATTTTAGCGATGGCAAATTCAGGACCTAATACTAATGGATCACAATTCTTCATAACCCACGTTCCCACTCCCTGGCTTAACAATAATCATACCATCTTTGGTGAAGTGATCTCTAATAAAGATCAAGAAGTTGTAAATTCAATAAAACAAGGCGATTACATAAAAGAGATTATAATCTTATAACTCTTCTTAATATTCTCATGTATTCTTTTTTATTGCTATTTTTGAATAAATTTATTAAACTGTTTCTTTATATCCAAAATAGATTAAAACATTCAAAATTTTCCATCCCCTAATCTGATTAGAATCTAAAGATGTCTCGGAATTTAAAAGATTTGATTGATGCAATTGAAGAAAAAAATGAAAAAGAGACTCAATATGAAGTTTCAATTAATCAACTCAAGGAAGAAATCGAAAAATTAAAGTTTACAATTAGCGAACAAAAGAAAATTATCCAAGAACAAAATGAAATTCTTTCAAAGTCTCAAGATATTCCCGGGGATGTAAAAATACTAAAAGACCTGCTTTTATCCCAACGACAAGAATTAAAGAAAAAAGATAGGGATATTGAAATCTTAGAAAAGGAATTGAATAAATTCAAACAAAAATCCGTTGTATTAGAAGATCAAATAACAAATGATGAGTTTCTGGAAGCGCAAAAATTAATTGTCCAATTGTCAGAGGAAAACGAATTATATCGCATAAACGAAGAGAATGCTAAAAATTTACTAGAAGAGTTATCTGAATCAAATAAGGAATACCAATTCGAAAATGAAAAATTGAAATCTCAAATTGATAAATTAGAAGATGATATTTTTGAATTAAATACAACCATCGAAGAGCTAAAATCAAGCCAAAATGATTTAGTCATATCTAAGAAAAGTAATATCCAAAAAGAAGCAGAAGAATTAAAACAAGAGATTGTATTTTTAAGGAATAAATTGGAAGAAAGTGGCAAACCAATAAATCATGGAGGACATTTTGAAGAGTTGTTAAATGATCCCCTTGAAAAAATAATTGAATTAGAAAGAGAAAATAAAAGACTGCTAAAAAATATTAATACCGCTCAAAACACACATGATAGATTAGTTGATGAGATAGATAGACACACGACAGAGATCTCCGAACTAAATAAAGAACTACAAGACAAAAAAATTAAGATAAGTGTTTTGAATGAAAAGACTGAGAGTTTAAAAAGACAAAATGCAGAATTAAAAAAAGGATTATATGAAAATATGGAAACAAAAACGGGGGATCAAAATGCCGAATCTCAAAGTTTAGAAAAAGAAAACAGCATAATTAATATTGATCTTGAAAATCTGAAAAATGATAACAAGCATCTGAGTAATGTAATTTCCGAATTAATCTTAAATCAAGCTCAAACTCAGAACTATAAATATCACTATGATTTCAGCTTACCTAAAAGTTATCAAAATAATCTTTTCATGAGAATTTTTTCCCTTTTAGATCAAAACAAAACAAAACTATTAATAAATAGCTTACTCCAGGATCTAAAAAATACTGAAAATTGTGACGTTAAAAGACATCTAATCATGCTTTTATGCGAAATAAAAGATGAAACGTGTTATGAACCGCTCAATGAAATGTTGCTAGATAAAGATTGGTTAACACGTTTATATGTGGTTAAATCTCTAATAAAATTTGAAAAGAAAGTCATAAAAAGGTATTTCATGCAATCCTTGAAAAAACTCCTTAATGATCAAGATAAAGATGTAAGAAATGCCACTCAACAACTCATTCAAAAGATATCTTAAATAAGATACTCAAATCAACACGAGGAAATTTCATGCTTATTTTTCATGTATATAACATTTAAAATGGATGATTTATCTCAATAATATAACAAAATAAATAAAAATGCAAAGTAATATTCTATATTTAGAGCTTTATTAATTATCCATTGTTTTCTTAGGTTTTTAAACGAATTAATTTTGGCGGAAAACTTAAAAAACGAGAAACCATGTCAAGAAAATACACTTTAGACAGATGGAACTGGTCCGAGAAGGCTGGCAAGTGGGTATTTGTGACCAAAGATGAAAATGGAAAGAGAATTTATACATATAAACTTGAGCCACCTAAAATTTTTATCGATCTAACCATGCAAATTAAGAAAGTTAATGATAAATTAATGAATACAGATGACCCCCGAGAAAATAGAAAATTATTTGAAAAATTGATGCAAATTTCCAAAAAAATGCAAAACATGAAGTATCACGAGGGTTAAAGAATCATTAAAGCATCCTTTTTTTTAGGTTCGTAAACAAAGACCCTCATGTTTTTAAATTAATCATATTGTAAGAAATTCGTATGATTAATAATCTGTTAATAGATTTAGCGTGAAAAATTATATACTATTCATGTATCAAATATAAGTAATAAGAATGTGCTCATCATTTAAAACTGTTAATTAGTTAGACATGTCAAGGAAACTTACTCCTAATAGATGGAATTGGGATGATGAAACTAAGAAATGGATTTTCATAAAAATACATGAGGATGGAAGAAAAATATATCATTATCGTGATGATCCGCCTCAGGAATTTTTAGATCTTACCATGAAGCTCAAAAAATTGAATGAAAAATTAATAATCACAAGGGATAATGAAGAAAACGAACGATTGTTCAAAGAAATGATGAAAATTACTAAAAGAATACAGAAGATGAGAAAAGAGGATCCAGAAGAAGACTTGCTTCAACCTTTATGAATCTAAAATTGAATTGGATTCATTAAGTTTGTTCTTTAATAAGCCCTTACATTCTAAGAAGAGAAAAATCAACTTATTTTTACTTTTTGTTATGCTCGTCCCTCCATTAAGAATAAGTTTTAATTTAAATTTTAGACAATTTTTTTCATGAATATTTTCTCAATTTTGTTATAAGGTGAGATATTTAATTATCACGTTAATGTATGATAAAAATCCCTAAAAATATTTAATATTCCATAATAAAAAATTATATAAATTGAATTATTTTTTATTCTATTGCGAATTATCGGGTGATTATTGTTAAAATCGCTGTGTCAGGAAAAGGAGGTGTTGGAAAAACACTTATGGCGGGAACATTAGCTAGACTATTTGCTGAGGATGGCTTCAATGTTTTAGCCATTGATAATGACTCTGCTATGAACTTAAGTTACACGCTCGGAATCGATGAGGATGTTAAATCTAATATAGTTCCCATATCTGAAATGAAGAAATTAATTGATGAGCGCACCAATGTTGCTGGTGAAGGTGCAGGAATATATAACATTAATCCAGAAGTATCAGATATCCCCGATCGATTCAAGGTACCTGGTCCGAATGGGTTACAACTATTGGTGCTGGGTACAATCCAAAATCCCTCATCGGGATGCCTTTGTCCTGAAAACGCCTTAATTAGAACCTTGGTATATAACTTATTCGTAAAAAGGGATGAGGTTTTAATCGTTGATTTTGAAGCGGGATTAGAGCATTTGGGACGCGGTACCGCAAAAGGTATTGATGTCATGTTAGTGATCACCGAACCTTCTCAAAAATCATTAGATCTATGTTCTAAAATCATTAAACTATCAAAACGATTGGGAGTCATCAACGTATTTTTAGTAGCAAACAAAATCTACGATGAATCTCAAATAGACGTGATATATAGGACCATCGAGAATTGGGAAGTTCCACTATACCACACCATACCATATGATCCAGAAATAATCAATGCAGACTTAGAGGGTACAGCTCCAATTGATTATAATCCCAATTCAAAAGCAATGGAATCAATTAAAGAACTTTATGAGAAATTAAAGAGATTAAAAAAAGAGCTTTTTGACCTATAATATTTCAGAGAGATCGAGATCTTGTTCTTCTGCTATTTCTTTCCATTGATTTATAGCTTCTAAAGCTTCTGATTCATTTATTTGTTCAATCGCATATCCAGCGTGAACAATAACATACTTGCCTACCACGGGATCTTGGATTAATGCAATGATGATATCTTGTTTGATGCCATCAAAATCTACTAATGCTTTATTTCCTTCAATGCTGAGAATTTTCCCGGGAATTGCAAGGCACATGATAACGTCTCAATCTATACTAATTGTTTGCTAATCTTCGTAATATAGCAAGTTAAATAAAATTAATTTTTATATTAGATAATTGATCAGATTCTTATTTCATAAATCTTATAACTAAAACTAAATCTAATTAGAATAACGAATATCAAATTACAAGCATTAAGAACTCGGGAGTGAAAGTTTCATGGTATTAGAAAAATTAAAAGATATTCCAAAAAATAGAAGTTTAGTAATGATTACTTTTTTAGCATTCATTTCGTACCTTTTCATGACTTTCGTGATATTTGCACCCATAGAAGCAGAGTTAATGGCAAGAACGGGTTATGGAGTAATGGAATTTGAACTAGCATGGACTTCGGAAAATATCAATAAGATCTTTAAAGCCTGGGGTCAAGATGGTAAAAATAAGCAATTATACGTGACTTATGTCGATTTTTTATACATTCCTTCTTATGGTTTCTTCATGGCAGGTTGTATTTTACTTATTTCTCGTAAATTAGAGGGAAAAAGCCAAGAAATTGGTTTCTACATGACATTAACCCCCTTCATCGCAGGAATTTTCGATGTCATCGAAAACATTAATTTAATTCTAATGTTGACTGATGATAGATATGTTTGGTCATTAAGCCCATTTTTTGCTTCATTATGTGCAACAATCAAATTTGGACTATTGATTTTAGCGATTCTTTTCTTTTTGATATCGCTAATTATCCTTTCCATTCAAAAGATCAAATAAACTGAAAATCGATTATTTGAGATTTTTTTTCCTTAATTTAACTTATATTATGAAAAAATTAAATAAAAAAAAATAATTAAAATTTTAAATTTTATACGAAACTTATAACCCTAATTTTTCTAAGACCGCTTTTAGCCTCGTTCTATGGAATTTCAATCCAATATCATCTGGACTGATACCCATGGCTAAAGCAAGAATTTCAGTCAAGTAAAGCACGGGTATATTATAATCCGATTCATATTTTTTTGAAAGGTCTCGCTGTTGAGTATCAAATTGCTGAAAGCAAGCAGGGCAATTTACACAAATGATATCTGCTCCTGCCTTATTTATACTGTCTAATTTTCGCTTCAGATTTGCCATTCCGTATTCTGGATAGGCGTTAGTAACAGCTGAACCACAACATAGCGCTTCTTCCTCGTAATCAACGACAGTCGCGCCACTAGCAGCTACGACTTCTTTCAAATTCTTAGGTCTTAGAGGATCATCAGATTCCATCCACTCAGCAGGTCTCATGTAATGGCATCCTGGATGACAAGCTACTTTCAGTCCATTGAGTGGTTTGGTAATAGCACCCTTAACTTTATCTAAATTGTCTCTTATTACATCCACGAAGTGTTTTACATCAATGCTTCCTTTGTATTCCTTTCCTACTTTGGATAATTGAGCGTTTATTTTACCTTTTAATAAAGAATCGTGTTTTAATTGATGATCTACACCCCTTAAAGTATTAGCACAACCATTACATAAAGAAATGATATCTTTTCCCTCTGCTTCTGCCAAGCACAAATTCCTTGCACCCATTACCAACCAAGCATCATTATCAAAGCCTTTCATTCCTGTCGGATCTGGGCAACATGAGAATGGTGCCTGAGAGGTTTCTACGCCTATTTTATCAAGAACTTTTCGAGACGAAGCTTCGATAAAGGGAATTCTATTTCCTATAGTACAACCTTCAAACATTTTGTATTCTGTCATTTTTTACTCCCTCTTATTCTTTTAGTTTCTTATCAGTACCGATATTTTTAAGTAATGTTTGTACTTCAGAAACATCAGGAGGAATTACAGCTGGTAATCCCATTTGTTGGCGTCTTCTTTCAATGGCTGGTTGGGAAGGAATGGCCTTAGCATCATCAAAAATGGCCTTTGCTTGTCCATATAGAAATTCGGGACCCTTTCCTCGTGCAATACTTTGATTCTTTAAAAATGTGAAGATTTCTGTTAGTTCAATGTTTTGAGGACAAACTTCATCACACGTATCACATACGGTGCAGCCCCAGATTACCAGATCCTCAGCATCAAATATCGAATCTTTATAACCTAAAAGTGCATTCAATATATTACTTCTTGGATTATATCCTTCAACACCGTAGAAATCCAACGTGACTGCGGAAACTGGGCAATTATCAGTGCATCTATTACATTGATAACAGTATTTAATCAAATCAGCACTTATATGATGATCCATTACTTGTTTTCTAAATTCAAAATCTATAGACATTATCTTTTCACTTTTTTTGTTTTTTCCAATTCAATTTTTTTATTAGTATTTATTGGCTTTAACCCTTGCGTGGGCAGTTATGTCCAATCTAATATTTTCATTGGACATTCATCCTAAGCCAACGTGCATCTTTCGGGAGTAAATCTCCTTACCTTCCTCATCAACGACTGTGATGTGGGCGGCGCATGATAGTCAGCAATCATAACAGCGAACTATCATTTCTAAGAGATTTACTACTCCTTCTGGTATGTCATCACTCATGTTTATATCTACTCTCCTTTTTTGCTTGTTGTTAATATATCTCTTTTAATTGTCTATTTTATCCATGGATCGGGTAATTTTAATCCATCCAAAGCCTTGTCTTCGAACACTTGCTTTGCCGTATGCATCAGTGACTTCTCAATCCCTGCAATATTGTGGTTCGTCGCAACCAAGAGATTTAATTTCTTGCAAATCCCTTCCGCATCAGACCAGATATTATAGAGTAATAAACCTCGCGGTGCTTCAGTTATGCCAACCCCTTCACCTTCCTTGGGTTCAATATCCAAGGTCTTGCAATCTGGATTGCAGATATCAGGATCTTCTAATAAAGTCTTGATGATTTCTATTGCTTCCACCGTCTCGATTAACCGTGCCCAATGATAGGCGAAAGTGTGATGCGAGACTTGACCGAGTTTCTCTCTAAACGTCTTTAAAGCCTCGTCAGCCAACGGCGTGGCCATCTTATCCGCTGCATTGATCATTGCCAAGCAATTGGCACGATAAATGCCCTCTGGATATCCAGCAGGCTTGTAATACATGTGCGTTGCATAAGAATGATCGGGTATGTGTTCACCTAACGCGTCCAAGTATTTTTGGGGTGCATAATCTATCTTGTCACCATCAGGAGTTACGATGCGAATATCACCTTCATAAATATCATGCACGCCATTCTTGGTCATCCCAACATAATAAGTAGGAACGACTCCTACGTTAGCCACGACGTCCCAATAATCTTCTGTGACCTTGATGCCTATGTCAACCGTCTTCTTGGTGAATTCAATCTGTTCGTCCACTTGCTTGAGAAACCTGTCTCTCGCATCTTCATCCATGGGTTTTTTCATTCCGCCGACAATAGCTGAAATGGGATGAACTGATTTACCACCAATTTCCGCGCAAAGCTTCTGGCCAAAATCCATCATCTTTAAAGCCATTGCTCCCACGTCGGGCATCTTATTGATGACATGCACCACGTTTCTCAATGCAGGGTCAGCCATCGGCCCTAATAAGAAATCGGGTGCAGCTAATGCATAAAAATGCAACAGGTGAGAACTATATTGCTTGGCGTTCATGATTAACTGGCGCAGCTTGCGCGCGGGCTCGGGAATCTCCACGCCCCATGCATCTTCGACAGCCTTAGTAGGCGTGATATGATGGGGTATGGGACAAATGCCACAGATTCTTGGGGTGATGCGGGGCACGTGCTCGCAGTATCGCCCTTCACAAAATTTTTCAAAAAATCTCGTGGAAGTGATATTGAATTGTGCATCTTTGACCTTTCCATCGTCCCCTATTACCACTCTTAATCCGCCATGTCCTTCTAACCGAGTAACGGGTTCTACTTCTATTTCCTTAACCATTTTTTTATTCTCCTCCTCTATATGATTTATTAGATGCTAATGTAAATTTCTCGAAGGTTCCAAGCGTATCTTTTACTTGACTAAGCAATTCTTCTTTTGATAAACCCACATTAAAATTCTTGATCACAGTTTCCGCATATCTGGAAGCTTGATCAACATTCCATTCTGTTTGACCATAACAGCCTGTACAAGGAGCATTGACTTTGAGGCATAGACCACCACATCCCGCCTTAGTAACTGGACCCATGCATAAATAACCTTGTTCAATAAAACAGTCTTCTTGATTGGGAAGGCCTTCATAGTCTCGTTTCACTTTCTCCATTCTCATCCTTCCTCTGATTCTTGGACAAGTATCGCATACGTTAGAAATTTCATGGAAGTCAGGAGTATCTCTTAGAAAGCGTAATAAGTTTGAAGCAATTTGTTCAGTATCAGGAGGTAGGTTTGCTAATGGAGTCTGTGGTGACCCCTTTTTCTTCACTTGTTTTAGAATATCTCCTGAAAGATCAAATCCGGCCATTAATGGCACGTTAAGGAATAAGGACAAGAATTCATATAAGCTCTTTTTATTCCCAGAATTGATCTGACCTAGGTTTTCGGACATGCTCTTCAGCTTTTCTACTCTTGCAGAAACAGTTTTTGCAGGACCAAAACATCCCACGCATGGTTTACCTTCGTTAGTGCATTTAAGTGAACAACCAGTACTGGTTATTGGCCCAAAGCACATAATACCTTTTTCTAATAGGCAATTTTCGTTATTTAGAATACAATCATTACAAAAGGATAAATCATTCATAGGGAATGGCTTTTGTCCGAGCAGAAACTGGACAGCACTTATAATGGCTTCAGGTTTTGGTGGACATCCTGCAATATACGCATCAACCTTTACAACTTCATCTAATGGTACGATTTTATCAACAAAACCGGGCATGTGTTCCTTAGGTTCTCCACCGCTTTCATCAGCTATGCTTTCTACTTCTTTGAACTTTCTGTCTATGCTCTTTTGTATGTCCCACTGATTGGCTAGTCCGTGAACATTCCCATAACAGGAGCAACTGCCAAAGGCGATTATTAATTGACATTTCTCCCGCATGAGTTTTGCATTTTCCACGTCTTCGTTCGTTCTTAAACTTCCCTCAACGAATCCAACTAATATATCACCGTTAGGTCGGGCTTTCAATGAGTCATGCTTGAAATCAACGACTGCTGGCCAATATACAATATCCAATGCCGGGAGTACTGGTAATAAGCCTAAATTTATACTTAAAGGGTTAACCCTAATAATGTGCATTCAATAGGCTTTGATGGCAACCCCAGCAATCAGAACATTGCATAAAAGCTACTTTTACTGCCATTTTCTTTTTCACTTTTTTATTTTTTTTTTTTTTATTTGGTTTTTTTAGATGTATATACTTGTTTATTTTTAGAAAATAAGATGTGTTAAATTATTCACTACTTTATTAAAAATTTCTGATATGGAATTATAAAACACTCTTATGAGGATAATAATGAATAAATATTCGAAATTTTTTTAAATTTCAATCCAGATTAGGTAATGTAAATTTTTGTCATTTCTATCATTTTGAATAATTATTCTTTAATTATTTAACAAATAAATGATATTTTATTAATGGTTATATAAAAAAATGGATGATGAATAACTTTTTTTGAAGTTAATTAGGTCCTTTTCAAATCACATCCATTAAGTGTATCATAAAGAGTGAATTGGGTAGAGCTTCGATTTAAATTTAATTATTTTTCATGATATTTGTAGTAAATACTACAGGTACCTTCCATTGATACCATGCACGGTCCTATCGGATTGAGAGGCGTGCATGCCTTTCTAAATAATTTACATTCAGTTGGATATATTTTCCCCGTCATCACTAAATGACAAGAGCATCCTGGAGGAATATCTTGAGATTCTTTTATATTAATCTCAAATTTCTCTTCAGCATCATAATTCTTATATTTTTCCTTAATTGCTAGGCCCCCATCCATGATTCTTCCGATCCCTCTCCATGGTGAGGAGATGGGATCAAAAACTTCTTTGATTATCCTCTGAGCAACAAGGTTTCCTTCAGGTTTCACCACCCTGTTATATTCATTTATAGTTTCAGATCTTTTATATTTAATTTGCCTTAGCAACATTAAAATCGCTAATAAGACATCATTCGGTTCAAATCCCGCTATAACATTTGGAACCTTATAAGCATCTGAAAATATTTTGAAGGGTTGTAATCCAATTATGGTTGAAACATGACCCGGAGATATGAATCCTTTAATATTTAATTGATCAATGCTCATCAGGAGTTCTAATGCTGCGGGTATCAATTTATGAGCACATATAACCGAAAAATTCGATGGAGGT
>SDNN01000265.1 GCA_004524425.1 Promethearchaeota archaeon | reverse complement strand
CGATCCAGATCCTTTTTATAGCATTGAGAAACTCTTCTAAACTAATTTCTTTGAGCGGTTTTCCCACGTACCATAAAATACTGTCTAATGCCAGATTTTTATTTGACGTCACCTCATCCGTGCCTTCTATCGCTTTTATCAGTTCGATGAATAATTTCTTCTTAATCAACATCATATTCATTTCATCTTTCGCTCTACACCATAATTCTGTATCATCTGCTTTTTCTCTATGTTTTTGAGATTCAAGTAACCTGACTGCTTCTTTAATCACATTCCTCCGACCACCATATTCTGATTTTGCTTCCTCAACAAAAGATTTTAATTCTTGGGGCATGGAATTATATATATCGTAAATATCTATGGCTGATCCAATAATGTAGGATATGGTCTTTCCCTGCCCTTTAATTCGATCAATAATTTCTCTGGTTTCATCTGAAACTTTAGCATAAATGTAATGTTCTTTTTCTTTTGAATTAACCGTTAATTCCTCTTCTTCAGGTTCCTTTTGCCATTTTTTAGGCATCTAAATCAATTTTTATTGTTAATTATCAATCGTGTTAATAATATTATTAATGTTTATTAAAATCTCAATATATAAAAAACATGTTCGTTATGATTTAGAAAAAAAATCCTCCTAATTTTATTATTGTTAGTTTGTATCTGGATTTTTCAAATGAATTTAAATCTTGCAACTAATAAGTATTATTTAAGGATATAAATATTGGTTCGTATATTGTAAGATTGATTCTCATGGCAGATTTCCACGCAAAAAGCTTTTTTGGTCAGAAAAGCGGTATTATTGTAAATAGCCCGGCAAAAAATGTTCCCTATATTTTTCTCCAATCGATAAAACGTAAAAATGATGGGAATTGGGAGAAACCCTCTCAAGGTGAAGGCCGTTCTGTTAAAATATCAATAGAAGAGATAATCTGCATTTTAGAGGTTCTAAGAAGAAGGAGTGCTAATTGGAGGGGATATCACGTGTTTAAAGAATATAAAACAGAAATCTACGTGGGATGGGAAAGTGAAGCAAGAGAAGTATTAATTATAAAGATAGGAGATTATAAGAAAAAACTTAGGTTTCCTAATACTAATTTTTTAGCTCTTTTACTCGAACACATTCTTAAAGAAAAAATTGAATTTGCGACCTCAGGATCTTTTGAATCAAAATCTAAAAAAGTGCGGGAAATGGATTATGGCGTGTTCACGGAACATATTACTGCTCGAGATGGATTACAGGTAATCGAAACTACTGAATATAATGTTGATAAGGAACCAATGGAAATAAATGCTAAGATTAAAATTGAAAGCCCAAAGGCTTTACTGATTACTCTTGACACTGGGAATGAATTCTGGGTACCGAAAAGTACCATTCATAATAAATATGAACATGAAAATAAAGAAAGTTTTCAAAAATTAATTATAGATAAATGGATTATTGAAAAAAACATTATTGGCCTTTTTGAGAGTTATGAATGAACAAGAAGAAGGATTAAAAATTTATCAAAAGCCGATCTTCATCAATTTAGTATTGTTAGTGGTGAATGTCTCTTTATTTATCTTAAAATTGATTTATTCTTTTATAACCAATAGCTTAGCGCTTAGAGCAGATGCTATTGATAATCTTACTGATATAGTGTTTGTTTTTGCTGCATTTATTGGCGTGTATTATTCTAAAAAAAAGCCGAATGAGACGTTTCCATATGGATATTACAAAATTGAAAATATTGTGAGCCTTATTATCTCAATAATCATATTTTTTACAGCATATAATCTCATATTACAATCTTTAAACGAGATTTATGCTTTTTTTTCTGGTGATTTAAAGAAAGAAATAATCATAACGCCAGAAATATTTATTATTTTAATCATCTCTCTTTCTATTTCTTTCCTTACGGCGATCTTTTTGAAAATAGTCGGTTTAAAGACGGGCTCACCAATAATAAATTCTGAAGCGAGAGAGAAATTATTTGATAATCTAATATCACTTTCTGTTATCATTGGATTTATCGGAGCCTTATACAACGTGTTCATTTTAGATTCTATTATTGGGCTAATTATCTCTTTATTCATAATAAAAGGAGGATATGATATTTTTGTTTCCTCCACTAAAACGCTATTAGATGCCGTTATTGATTTTGAAAACAAGACTGAATTGTACAATCTCATTAATGACTTTAACATGGTAAAAGAAGTCCAAAACATGGAGATTAGATCCTATGGAAGATACATCTTTTTGGAAGCAATTTTAATTCTAAATAAAGATGTAGCTTTATCTAAAATAGACAGCTTGAAGAGATCTCTCTCATCAGCAATTAAAGATAAATTTCCTCAGATTTTCAAGATCATTCTTATTACTCAAACTCAAGAGGAAGTTATCTTAACCATAGCCATTCCCGTTGAGGAGGATAAAGGAGTTGATTCGAAAGTTTTTGAACATTATGGCGAGGCACCTTATTTTGCCATTTTAAAAATGAAAGAAGGAAAATTCCTAAATCTTGAAATTTTCCCTAACAAATTCATGGACAGAGAGAAACGCAAGGGAATACTGATTTCTGATTGGTTAAGTACAAAAAAGATTGATAAGTTATATGTCCAAAAAGAGCTTAAAAAAGGGCCAGAGCTTGTTTTCGATCAAGGGCTCATTAAAGTAGTAGTGACTAATATGGAAACACTTGAACAAATTGTCGCTCACGAAAGAACGACAAATAAGTGATCTGTACTTTTTATACAGGATCGAATATTTTGCTTTTCCTGAAGATAAAAAAATCAAAATGAGATTTTTCTAATGTTACTTTGGGATTTCAAGGTAGTAATAATCCCTGTTCTGTTTATTGTTAGAACTTATTTTCTTTATCCTTTTGGGAAGTCTCTTGGAAATTTCATTGCCATAGATGCTGAAATATTTGAGCGAGGGGAGAGATTCAATGGCTTTCGGAACGTTTCGTATTTGATTATAGCTTTAATTTAAGAACATGAAAAAAAAGTTTTTTCCGCTCAATAAAGGTTATTTTTTAATCATAATTTCTAATATTAATCACTATTTTTTTGATTTTCATGAATGTTACAATTGAATTTCTTAAGATGCTTGCCTTGGAAGTGTTCGAGAAAATTAATCCTATTCTGGGAACAAAAAAGGCATCAGAGCTGTCAAGTAAGGGAGCAGGGGGAGACATTTCCATGTATGTTGATCTCCTTGCGGAAAATACGATCATTGATATCTTGGAAAAACAGAATGTGAATGTAATGTTGATTAGCGAAGAAGTTGGAGAAAGATATTTTGGTAATAAATCTGATGTGTTAAAACACGATTCCAAGTTAATAATTGATCCGATAGATGGATCTAATAATGCTGCGAGGGGGATTCCCTATTCTTCCGTATCCATTGCCTATGCTGAAGGTAAGAAAATAAAGGATATCAAAATGAGCGTGATAATTGATTTAAATACAAAAGATCTGTACCATGCCATAAAAGGCAAGGGAGCATATAAAAATGAACATCAAATTTTTGTAT
>SDNN01000264.1 GCA_004524425.1 Promethearchaeota archaeon | reverse complement strand
TTCATCAACATTATCAGCAGGTATTAGAGGAGTAGCAAGAACAATTAAATCAGACGCTAATGAAATTTCTTCATGCAAATTTACATCATATACATCAATCTGATATTTTTCTTTCTCTTTCTTCTTCTTTATTTTTGGAAGCTTATCTAAACTATATTTTAGAAAAATAGCATCTTTTCTATGATTCCGATAGAAATCTTCAAATTCCT
This sequence comes from Promethearchaeota archaeon, assembly GCA_004524425.1. The sequence goes on along the minus strand of SDNN01000264.1, from coordinate 3,313 downwards.
TTTTAGCCATCTGCATATCTCTATATAAAACTATAATTTCTAATTCTGGGTTTAATTCTTTTAATAATGCGACATTTTTTATAGAACTACTACAGCAAATATTAGAACAATATGGTATTCCATCTTTTTTTCTAGAATTTACACATAAGATAAAAGTTGCACGATCTATTTTTTTCAACCAGTCTATATTCTTTTCCTTTAATTTGTGCTCTAATTCTTTTAGTGTAATTATATTCTGGGTTTTTTTAGAATATTTAAAAATTCCGGTTGGTTTAAATTCTTGAGCACCGGTAGCAACTATTATTGTTCCAATTGTAAGTTTTTTGCTTTTCTTTTTTGCGTCAGAAATAGAAACTTCATAATTTCCAATATACCCTTTAATATCTTCTATTTTTGATTCTAGATATATATCAATATAATCATTATTTTTCACTTTTTCAATGCAATCCTTTAAGAAATCATCTGCTTTCATTTCATTGAGATAGAGAATATTAAGATCTCTAACTAATCCTCCTAATTCCTTTTCTTTTTCAACTAAATGTACTTTAAAATTTTGGTTAGCTAGATCTAAGGCGGCTGTCATTCCAGAAATACCTCCACCAATAATTAATGCGGTTGGTTCAATTTTCAAATTCTCTTCATCTTGAGCTTGTAAAAGTCTCGCTTTAGAGACCGCCATTCTAATTAAATCCATTGCTTTTTGAGTAGCAGCCTCTTTTTCATTCATATGAACCCATGAACATTGATCTCTAATATTAACCATTTCAAAGAGATATTTATTTAAACCGGCTTCCAAACATGTCTCTTGGAACAGTGATTCATGAGTTCTTGGAGTGCAAGAAGCCACAATAAAACGATTTAAATTTTCCTCTTTAATTAATTCTTTAATTCTTTCTTGAGAATCACTTGAACATGAATAAAGATTATCTTCACAATGAACAACATTAGGTAATGTGCTAATATACTCAACTACTTTAGGAACATCTACATATTTTCCAATATTAATACCACAATGACAGATTAAAACTCCAATTCTGGGTTGATCCGTAATCTTTACTTCTTTTTCAGGTGTTTCAATAACTTTTTCTTTTATTTGAGAGAATTTTTCGGAATTGAGGAGCATTGCGATTTGGGAAGCAACCCCGCTAGCATTTGCGACTGTTTCGGGTATGTCCAAGGGTCCTTGACAGAATCCAGATAAAAATATTCCTTCACGAGTAGAAGCTGCTTTATTAAAATAGGAATCTTCTTTAAAGAAGTTATAATCATCCAATTCAATAGCCAAAATTTTTGCCAAATCCTCGCTACCTTTAGAAGGCACTAAGGGACTAGCTAAAACGACAAGTTCCGCTTCAAATTTTTTCAATTTTCCTGAGGTCAGATCCTCATAATGTATTATTAAATTGTTCGTTTTAGGATCTTCTGTAATTTTACTTACTTTCGTTTGATAATAAGTAACACCATATTCATCTTCCGCTCTTTGAGTAAATTCATAAAAATCCTTACCATATGCTCGAAGATCATGCCTGAATACAAAACATTCAGAATTTTCAGAATGCTCTTTAGTTATTATTGCTTCCTTCGCTGTATACATGCAACACACACTCGAACAATACGGTACTCCCTCTTGCAGGTCCCTTGAACCCGCACATTGAATAAAAGCAATGGTTTTAGGTTCTTTTTCATCACTAGGTCTTAAGACATGACCACCGAAAGGACCTGATGCGCATAATATTCTTTCATATTCTAATGCGTTAATAACATTATCAAATTGATATCCCCATCTTTTGGATAATTCTTCTCCAAACATATCAAATCCAGTAGCTAGTACAATCGCACCAACGTCTATATCGAAATCTTCTGGTTTCTGTTCATAATCTATAGCTTCTGCTTTACAAACTTTGCTGCATACTCCACAGACATCTTTAGTCAATTTCAAACATAAATTGGGGTCAATAAGATAAACTGGTGGAACTGCTTGAGGGAATGGAATATAAATTGACTTTCGCTTTCCTAAATTCATATCGAATTCATTTGGGACTTCAATTTTAGGACATTTTGCGGCACAATCACCACATCCTTTACACTTACTCTCATCAACGTATCTTGGTTTCTTTAAAAGAGTTACCGTAAAATTACCCGCTTTACCTGATACTTTTTTCACTTCATGATAAGTTAATAACTCTATATTGGGATTTCTAAATACTTCTACCATTTTAGGTGCTAAAATACACAAAGAACAATCATTTGTCGGGAATGTCTTATCTAATTGCGCCATACGACCTCCTATAGAAGGAGACTTTTCTACTAAATAAACTTTAAATCCTAATTCTGTTAAATCTAATGATGTTTGAATTCCAGCTATTCCTCCTCCTATAACTAAAACTGAACCCTCTATTTTTCCTCACTTCCATTAGTTTTATTTTTTTTGTTAACCTGAACTAAATTAATAATAAAATCCGTAAAATCTAAAATTTCTATTGATGAAATATCATCATAATCATTTTGGAGACAAGAAAAGTGCAAAATACATTTTGGGCATGTGGTAACCATCATCTCCCCAGCGTCCTTTGCCTCTAAAAGACGTTTATATCTGAGTGCTTTGGATCTTTCATTACAATTCATCCAACTACTAACACCGCAACATAAAGAATCGCTTTTATTATGTTTCATTTCAGTAAATTTATATCCTAATTTTTCCAAATGATAAAATATTTCCCTAACTTTTTCCATAATATCGTTATTCTTCGGTAAAAATCTACTTATTCTACAAGGATCATGAAAAGTGAATGTTAATGGTTTATCTAAATCTTTATCTGACTTAAAAGAGATATCTCCCTTCTTCCATTTTTCATAAATATATTCTATAATATGCTTTACTTCAAATCGCTCACTGAATCCATTAAATATATTTGGATAATCAATCTTGAAGGTGCGATATCCCTCTGCGCAAGTTGTTATAATAGTTGAGATCCCAGCTTTTTCAAAATTGTTTATATTTTTCTTAGCTAATTTTAAAAATTCATCTACCTTCCCTTGACCCCAATACAAATCATGACCACAACAATATTCATTGTTGAGCACCACAACAGGGTCCTCTTCAATCTTTGAAAGAATTTTTATGGTACTTACTGGAATACTATCTAATTCGTCAAATTCGAATTTAAAAAATGGAATACAACCTACATGGTACAGTATCTCACCTTTACTTGAAACCTCACAATCTTTTGGAATCCAACTTAAATCTCTGTTAGGTTCAATGGATTCATTTGAAGTTATTTCTGATATTAGAGTATATATTCCCTTATGTGCT
>SDNN01000263.1 GCA_004524425.1 Promethearchaeota archaeon | reverse complement strand
GTCATGTTTGGATTTTCAATCAATTCAATTAATTCTTTCCTTTCACGTTCATTCAACTTGTTAAACGCCTCAACCAAAAGACAGGTCTTTTTTCCCTCTCTTATGTCTCCATCAGCAGGTTTTCCAGTTATCTTTTCATCTCCAAATGTTCCCAAAATATCATCAATTATCTGAAATATAATTCCGAGATTTATTGCGTATGTTGAGAGGTGTTTTAGATAGTCTTCATCTACCTGTGCATAATTAGCTCCTATCAATACAGATTTTTCGATTAGTGCTCCAGTTTTAAGAGAAATCATTTCAATGTATTCTTGCATGCTAATATCTTTTTGATTTACCATATTTATTTCAATGAGCACACCGTCACTAATTTCTTTAAAAGCGCTTTCATAATATTCAATTGCCTTGAGATTTAATTTAGTATTAAATTCATTAAAGAGATAAGCTTCTAAACCCATGAAGAAAGCGCTATCACCTCCTATGATCCCTATATTAGTGCCAAAATCCTCTGCAACCATTTTTTTTAAATTATATTTCTCATGATATTTTTTAAACCTAAAATGAAACGCAGGTTCTCCTCTCCTAAAGTCATCTTTATCTATAATATCATCATGAATCAATGAAGCATTATGTAAAAATTCAGTTCCCACACTAGGAATAATAATCTTCTCATCCTTCTGCTTTATGAATGCGTTATAGGTGGCAATGCATAACAGTGGTCGGATTCTTTTTCCTCCTGATAAAAAATAATCTTTTAAGGTGGAATAATAGTCTTTTAAAAAAGGATTCCTTGTTAACTTTAACTTTCTATCATAAATCTGCTCTAAAGCAGCATTAATTTTGGGAAGATATAATCTCGCATACTTGGAAAATTTCATGAAACATCACCTAGTCCATTAATTTTCTTGCTATTATCTGAGAGCTCCGATATTTCTCCCATAATGATAGAAATTTCTTTAAATTTTCATCATTTGCGAATATCTTGTCCCTAGCTATTCTTTTAGCCTTTAGAATCTTTAAAAATTTTTTATCTAATAACTTCTCGTATTCATTTCCTAATTTATCTAATTTATCTCTTTTTTCACATTTTATTATGGCTTCAATGGCAAACATACCAGACATCATAGCATAAGGAATCCCCTTACCACTAATAGGATCAACAATCCCTCCAGCATCACCGACTGCAAATACCTTGTCTTTATAAAGAAGGGGCCTAACACCTACAGGAATTAAATGTGGTTTAAAGATTTCCATTTTTGAATTCTTTAATGCTTTTTGAACATTAGAAAGAGAAGTGAATTTTTTGAATTCTTCTCGTGAATTCTTGATTAAATTAATTTGATTTCCCCATCCAACAGTTATAACCTCTTCTTTAGGAAATAACCACGCATATCCTACTGGAATCAAATCCTTAATACCAAAAAAGAGATGAACCGTATCAGATCCTAAGACACTTTCTAAATATGTTTTTGAAGTACGCATCTCTTTCGTAATCGTTAAGATCAAATCTTCTTTCTTAAAATAAGGCCAATTTAATATCTTTAAAGTAGTTGATGTAACTCCATCCGCAGCAATTACATAATTCGCGTTATAAACCTGTTTATTTGTTGTAATTTGATAATGATCATTGATTTTTTGAATTTCAATTAATGCTTCTGACTCCTTTAAGATTGCTCCACTTTCAATTGCCATATCAACCAAAAATTTATCAAATGTACTCCGCCATACAACCGCACCCTCTCCCTTTTTAGAATAGTCTTCTCCATCAACATGATGTAATTCTAAAGATTCTATAACTCTTGCGATTTTCTCATCTGGTAAGTTTACTTCTTCCACTAACTCCCAAGCCATTGCTCCACCACATGCTTTATATCTGCCATTTTCTGAAATCCTTTCTTTTTCAATCATAATAGTTTTATAACCACTTTCAGCACTGACCTTTGCACTCATGGAACCTCCTGGACCTGCTCCTATAACAGCAACATCAAAATAATTTTGAACTCCTGACATGTAAAAACAATGAAATTTTTTAAATTTAAAGAGTAGAAAACTTTATTGAATTTAAGCTATTTCAAAATGCTGATTGAGTTTATTGAATAAAACAATATTCTTTAAATTTATAATAATCTGATTACATGATAATAAAAATAGTAGAAAATAAGAAGACTTTTTTCATTATTTTATTCGGAATCCCCTATATTTTTGGATTCCTCGAATTTTTGCCACAGACCTTCAAGTTTTTCTCGGGTTTCATCTAGTTTTTTCCATTCTTTTGCTAAATTCTCTTTATCTTCTTTAAACTTGCTTAATTCAATATGATATTCTAAAGATTGCTTTTTTAATTCTGCTTTTTCAATTTTTAAAGAATTCTGTTCTTCCCTCAATTTTTCCCATTCTTTTGCCAAATCTGCTTCTTTTTGCTTGAATTTCTCCTTTTCTAATTCTAATTTTTCCCACTCTTCATTCAGCACCTTTTTTTGATCTTCCAGTTCATTTACTTTCTCATCAAGAGTCTTATATGTTTTTATTTCTTCAGTAATAGTTCCTAATTTAATTTCAATCATGTTTAGCATTTGATCGAAGCTTCTCATTTTCATGAAATCGGTTTTCTTAGCTTCATCATACTTATCATACATTATATCAAATAACTTAGGTTTTTTATGCAAATCTGGATGATTACAATAATTAATGAATGTGATCAAGGATTTCTGAGTAATCTCAGGTAAACTAGTTCCAAGCGGAGATTGCATCATTAATTCTATTTTGCGTTTTAATTCCTTAATTGCCTGAGGGTAATTTAAAAACTTGAGTTTTTTTTCTACTTTCTCTTCGATATCATATTGACCAAGAGTGATAGAAAGTTGATCTAATTTACGAATAATTTTTTCCATTTTAGTGAAGTTTGTAGCTTTTGCATTAGTGTAAAGATTTGTCATCTCCTCGATTAATTTTTCATTTTGCTTTAATTTTGGATGATCTAAATAATACTTGAACGATTCAAGCTGTTTTTCTGTGGTTTTTTGAAGTCCAAGCCATTCTTTTCCTTTTTTTTCGGAAATTTCTTTTTTAATTTGCGTTAAATTTTCCATTAAAACTCAAATAGTGGAATGCCTTAAATGTGTTTTTTTTTAGAAAATTTTTAATCATTACTTACATGCACGATTATAAATGATCTTGTGGAATTAATAAAAGAATTAGATAAGCTTGAAAATATCAGAATAAATGATTATAGAAGATTAAAAAGAGAAAATTTGGGCGCTTTCAACTGAATCAGCCTCGCCCTTAAGAATCGAAGCGAACGCCTTTAGATTATTGAATCTTAGTTTACTGTTTGGCGCAATTATACAATTTTCTAATGTAAAATTCTCCCCTAACACGACATGATCAAAGAGGATCGTATTTGCTAGTTCCACATAATCACCAATTTCACAATTATCTCCAATATATACATTTGGACCAATCATGACATCATCTCCTATCTTAACATTTTTACCTAAATGCACGGGCTCGATGAAGGTAGGAAAATCACCAATATAGTTATCGACACAATGTTGATCCTT
>SDNN01000262.1 GCA_004524425.1 Promethearchaeota archaeon | reverse complement strand
CCAAGAACTAGCTAAGGACTTAAATATTGAAGAGCAACAATTTAAAATAAAACTCGAGGAAATTAGAGAAAAGCTATTCAATGTTCGTGCTCAAAGAATTCATCCACATAAGGATGATAAAATTCTAGTTGATTGGAATGGATTGATGATCGGAGCTTTAGCAATGGCATCTAGGGTCTTATGCGAATCATCCTATTATGAAGTGGCAAAAAAATCCATGGATTTTATCTTGTCGAAGTTAAGAATGCCGAATGGTAGGTTACTTCATCGTTTTAGGGATGGTGAGGCGGAAATTGATGCCTATTTAACTGATTACGCCTTTTTAATATGGGGATTACTTGAGATGTATGAAACTTCATTTGATTCCTTTTATTTAAAAACAGCAATGGATTTAAATGAAGATTTGATTAAAAATTTTTGGGATGACAATATTGGTGGTTTCTTTTTTACTGCTGTTGACGGTGAGCAATTACTTAGCCGGCAAAAAGATATTTATGATGGAGCCATTCCATCGGGTAATTCAATCGCGCTTCTTAATTTACTTCGCTTGAGCTATTTGTCTGGTGAATCTCGATTAGAAGAAAAAGCTGATATTTTAAGTCGTGTTTTTGCTGAAACCATAGATGCTAATCCCATTTCCCACATGCAATTTCTTATCGCCATAGATTTTGAATTGGGTCCTACTTATTCATTAGTGGTTGCGGGGGATTCAGGATCAGATGATACAAATCAAATGCTACAAGAGATCAGGCAAAAATACATTCCAAATAAGGTCATCATCTACCGCCCTACTGAGGAAAAAAATGCTAAAATTGACGAATATGCTGAATATGTAAAATGGTTTGATAAGATAAATGAAAAAGCCACTGCCTACGTGTGCGTGAACAAAACATGTAAGAAACCCACTAATGAATTAACTGACGTGTTCGAAAACCTTAATGCTAGGAGAGATGTTTAATGATTAAAGGGGTGAGATATTGTCCGAACCCGGAAAGAATTTTGTGAAGTTACTGAAAACTCTGGCAGAAATAGCAAAAAATAAGCAAACCAATGCTGTTGAATTTCCTTCAGATATTCCTTGGCTAAACACTTCTGAATCGTTAACACTTGAAAAATTGAAGGGACACGTGATACTCTTGGATTTTTGGACTTATTGTTGCATAAATTGCATTCATGTTCTTGATGATTTGAAATACTTGGAAGAAAAATACAAAAATGATCCTTTCATCGTAATAGGAGTTCACTCACCAAAGTTTCCAAATGAGAAAGATATACGAAACATACGATCGGCGGTCGCACGCTATGAAATTGAGCATCCCATTTTAGTTGATAGTGAAATGAGATTGTGGAAATCATACGGGATAAGAGCATGGCCAAGTTACCTATTGATCGGTACTGATGGTAAGGTGATATCAATGCTATCAGGAGAAGGAAAGCGCGATGAGCTGGATATGACTATAAAAGAAGCTCTTGAAAAAGGAAGGCAAGAAGGAACCATTGCAAAAAAGAGAATCCATCCAAAGCCAGACATTCATTTAGAATCGTTTTTAAAGTTTCCTAGCAAATTAGAGATGAATAATTCCGGAGATCAATTGTTTATCAGTGATTCAAATCATAACAGGATTCTTCACCTTCAATTGGAAGACGATACGATTGGCAACGTAATATCAATTATTGGCAATGGTAAGCAAGGATATTATGATGGTTCTTTCCTAGACGCAGAATTCAATAAACCCCAAGGCTTGGCATTCAAAGATAATAAGCTTTTTATCGCAGACACGGAAAATCATCTAATCAGAGAAGCTGATTTAATTTCTAAAACCGTAAGGACCATCGCAGGCACGGGTCAACAAGGTTATGTTAGAACCTATCAAGGAAATGCTTTAAACGCATCTCTTAGCTCTCCTTGGGACTTAGCTCTCGATGAAGATGTTTTATATATCGCAATGGCTGGATTACATCAGATTTGGAAACTAAATATACGCACAGGCATCATTAAAAGTTTTGCTGGAAGTGGCAAGGAGGACATTATTGATGGCCCTTTAAAAGAAGCGGCTTTAGCACAGCCCAGCGGTCTATCTTTAGATGAGAAGAATAAAAAATTATATTTTGCTGATAGTGAAGTTTCTGGATTGAGATACGTGGATATTGAGAATAAAAATGTTAAGACCTTGATTGGGCATGGCTTGTTCGTTTTTGGATTGAAAAATGGTTCATTTAAAGAGGCTCTTCTGCAACATCCTCTTGGTTTAGAATTTGTTGAAAACAAGATATTCCTGGCTGATACTTATAATCATGCCATTAGAATCGCTGATTTGGATGCACGAGTTATGACGAATCTAATTCATAGTCCAAGAAAGGGAGTTTGCATGATTGGAGATGAGAATTGTGATGCCTTACCGCTTTTTGAACCCAATGATCTGAAATATAAGGAAAATAAATTATACATCACAGATACAAACAATCATCTAATAAGAATTTATGATTTTAAAACAAAAAGTTTGGACGATTTGTATATTCTCGAATAAAAAGAAGAAATAAAATACTGGATGATATACTTATAAAGAAAATTGTTTGATTTTCTTACTTACCAACTCTTTTAATTCGTCAATTGATTTGATCGCATTCATCTCGTCTTGAGAAATAAATAGTTCCAACTTGTTGTCTCTTTCCACATAGGCACAAGGAAATTCCGCGTTTTTAATGAGATATTTGTCTTCAAACTCATCTTTATGCAGGAATTCGAATTTAAATTTATCCTTTTTCATGAATTCAACGGGAGTATCTAAGTTATCCACAAATTTTTTCCAATCCTTTTTCATGCCAAAGGCGCCAAAAGTCACTTGACAGAGATTGCATTCATACGTGCTCTTTCGAAAGGTCTTGTGTAAGGTATCTTTTAACCCAGCAATGGGCCCTCCACTGTCTGCATTATAAATGAAGATTAATTTTGTTTTTCCTTCATCTTGCTCTTGTTCATTCATTATAATCTAATCCTTAATATCATTATTTTTATAGTTTATATTAATAAAAAATTATTAAGAAATAGTATTTAACTTCTTATTAACCAAATCCTCTAATTCTGGAATAGTTTTAACCTTGTTCATTTCCTTTCGTGGAACAATAAGCTCTAAATCTGAAGAATTTCTTAAATACGCACATGGAAATTTTGCATCGGGCATGTCAAATTCTTCATTAAACTCATCCTTATGTAAGAATCTGACGGGGATCTCCAATGAATCGACATATTCTTTCCAATCTTTTTTCATGCCAAAATTTCCATAACTAACGGCACATAGCTGACAAGGATAAGTTTTGGGTCTAAGCAACTTGTGGAAATAATCTTTAGCTTGATTAAATAAGCCAGAATCTGCATTATAAACAAAAATTAATTCCATTTGAGCATTCCTTCCAACATTAGAAGAGGACATTGTTTTAGCCATCATTATATTTTTCTGCGGATTCATTGAATATTAAACAATTTCGCTAAAATTTGAACTTCTCCATTATTAAGCATTAATTTTTTAGAATCCTAAGTTAGAAATGATTATTTCTTTCTTCATTATTCT
>SDNN01000261.1 GCA_004524425.1 Promethearchaeota archaeon | reverse complement strand
CCTAATAAATATTCTAATACAGAATGCTGAGCTAATGGAGCAGATTGAAATGCTCCCATTAATCCCTTTCCATCTTTACCGGTACTCTCCGAAATTTCTTGGACAAATAATCCAACACTCCCTTCAAGATTAAATGAATATGGCATTGAGAAAACGATGTCGTATTCTTTCTCGTATAAATTAAAGAGAAAGGAAGAAAATTCTAAAGCAGAATTATCTTGATAATTCATGAATAGATCATATCCTTTTCTTAGACCTTCTAAAAAGGAATTCACATCAATTCCAGAAATATAAGCAGGAACGATTGCGACATTAGAAATAGAACCCGCGAATCTGCCGGAAAGATCTGGAACGTCCAACATTGGACAATCAATTTCCTCTAATATTTCATTCATGGTACCTTGAGAAGATAATCCTAAGAATTGATAACCCTTGTCCAAGAATATACCAATAACAGAATTGATATCTAAAGTCTCCCCACCTCTAGAAATTGGAATCACCACGGAATTTTTTGGTTTAGTTTGATTTAAACATTCGTACAATTCAACTGCTCTCGAGCTCGAGATGGGGAAAATATTTTTTTTTGAAAGATGTTTTAATGCTAATAAGGTTTGAATAGAACCACCAGTTCCTAAGACTATAACATTTTTCATTTGTTCATTTAGAAAAGGACGGGTTGCTTTCTTTATCTCATCAATATCGAGATGTTTTTGGGTTTCAATGAAAAAGGGATGATCCCATTTTTTTTTATTTTCATTAATCGTTATTATTGATTTATTGAGCATTTCACGGCTAATTTTTGGATAATATTCTAAATTTACTCCAATATTCATTTATCATCACGTTTAACAAAAGTTTTTATTTATCTACAAGGTTAATATTTTTATAAAATAAATTTTATTTTATTTATAATTAATTCAAATAAATATGCTTAAATCTTTTCATGTCAGATGAGCAACTTCTTTTTTTGTGCCAAACTTTGATGGACTCCATCGACGGTGCCCGATCTGCAGCTATAGTATCCCAAGAGGGATTGATCGTGCAATCGGTCTTAGAAGAGGGAATCTCAGATATTAAATTAGCTGCAATGACTGCCACGATATTATCAGTCGCTGAGCGAGTTCTACTTGAATTGAGATCCGGAATTTTAGATGTCTGCATCCTTCAAGGTTCAGAAGGTAATTTTTGCGTGATGGAAGCAGGCAAGGAATTAATTATTGCCGTCTGTCTTGATGTAGATGCTCGAATGGATACAGCCTTCATAGAAATGAGGAAAGTCTCACAAAATCTCAAAGACATTACTTAATTTTAAGGATCTAATTTCTTGAGGTTAACTTTAAAAGATTAGCTCAAAATATTAACAAGCTAATAAATTATTGTTATTTCTAATAGGAAAATGTAAACCTAAACTGAATCCCCATCTAACGAAATTTAATATAATTTGAAAAATCGCTAGTCTATTCCTTTTAAAATAATTGCCTTTCCTCCTATAGTATAAATAATGATAATTGTTTAAAAAATACACAAAAAATTAACGTGATTAATGTGGCAAAAGCTGTAGAAGTTCAGAATGGAATCAAAGATGGGGAACCTTATTATTGTACGGAATGTGAACATAACCATACTAAGGGAAAAATTTACAAGGAACATTTAAAATTTGCCCAAAAAATGGAAGAAGAAGAGGAGGATGAAGAAGAGTCCCTTTTGAGAGATGAAGATGATGAAAAGGAATTGATTGAAGCATTTGATGAATTGGAAGATGAAGATTATGATTCTGATGAAGAGAATGAAAATATAGAGGAAGATTATGAAGATGAAGAAACCGATATTGATGATGAGGATAATGATATTGATGAGAATAATGAGGAAGGAGAAAAGAGCTTAGATGAATGCATTGAGGCCGTTAAAAGCTTACCTGGAGTGGGCGAAGCAACATTAAGAAAATTAATAAAATCGGGGTTTAGTAGTCTTGAATCCATAGCTTTTACACCCCCAAGTATTATCCAAGACGAGAGCGGACTTGGAGAAAAGACAACAGCTAAGTTGATTAAAAAATCCATGGAAAAACTTAACATTGGATTTAAATCAGGTCAAGAAATATGGGAGCATCGAAAAAATATTGCCCGAATTACAACCAATAATCAGGAATTAGATGATTTATTGGGTGGTGGTATAGAAACTGGTAGTGTCATTGAATTTTTTGGAGAATTCAGAACCGGAAAAACTCAACTTGCTCATCAGTTATGTGTAAATGTTCAGTTACCGAAAGAAAAAGGTGGCCTTGAAGGAAATGCCCTTTACATCGATACTGAGGGAACTTTTAGACCAGAGAGAATAATACAAATGTCTGAGACTCTCGATCTTGATCATGCTAAAGTCTTAAAAAACATCATTTTTGGGCGAGCATATAATTCTGATCATCAAATTCTTCTCGTTAAAGAGGCAGCTAATCTCATCAAGGAAAAAAACATTAAGCTTATCGTAGTGGATTCCCTCATAGGGCATTTTAGAAGCGAGTATATCGGACGAGGAACCTTGGCAAATAGACAACAACTTATTAATCAACATCTTCATGACTTACTTCGATTGGTTGATATCCATCCAGAATTGGCCATTATTGTTACCAATCAAGTAGCAGCTAAACCAGACGTGTTTTACGGTAATCCTATCCGTGCTGTTGGAGGAAACGTGGTGGCCCATGGTTCAACTATAAGAGTCTTTTTAAGAAAAGGTAAAGGAGAACAAAGAATCGCTAAAATCGTTGATGCCCCTCACTTACCAGAAGGTGAAGCTGTCTTTGCTATTACGGAAGGGGGTATAGCTGAATAACTTTAATAAGGAATATAATCTCTCTTTTTTTAAATTACTTAAGTTTAATTTTTACTAATTTAGGTAAATGGCAGATTAATTATAAAAGGAGATTAAATAAAGAAATAAGTAAAATTAAATATGGATTCTCCACCCTTCCTTTTGAGTGAAATGAATCTTGTTTTCCTTGTCCATCTGATTTATTATTTCCTTGATATTTATTTCAGATATGGTTATTTTCTCCTCAAAGGTTTTCTCTAATACTTTTTCTACTAATAAAGTTGTCGATTTGACCGATTTTTCATTATATAAAATCTGCAATATGATGGTTTCAATTTGATTCTTTAGTGAATTTTCCATGATTATAAATAAATATTGTCTTAATATAAAAAATTAATCGAATAAAACATGAATGAAATATGAAATAAGATATGAAAATAGAAAAATGAAATAAAAATAATATTTAGAAAAAAATTAGCTTAGTTTTTCAAATTCTTTTGATTTATTCGTGAGTCTTTTTACTTCTTTTGTCATCTCTGTTATTCCTAACTTAAATATTTCAGACGCAGTATCCGCAGCGAGTTTATATTTTCTTGCAGCTTCAGTATAGTCTTCTCCCTTAGCAGCAAGCCTTGCCTCAGATTCTAGAATCTTCATTCTTTCCTTTAAGTCGTCAATTCGTGCAAGTCGAATAGTGTCTTCAATTTCTTCAAATTCATTGGTTAAATCCCAATTTGTTGCGATAACTGCAGCCTCTTCGTATAATTCTAT
>SDNN01000260.1 GCA_004524425.1 Promethearchaeota archaeon | reverse complement strand
TGGTCCACCTAATTCAGATATACAGCAATACATCCAATCTATAAAAAAAATCAAAGATTTACCCAATCTTAACATTATTTTTCCAGCTCATGGGAGTCCTATCACAAATCCCCATGAAAGAATTCAAGAGATTTTAGAACATAGAAAACATAGAACCAATCAAGTATATGAACTCATAAAAAAGTACTCTTCTCATGGTATTTCTCCTGAAAAAATTATTAATATATTATATCCAAATGGCAGAATGATGAACAACATTGCTCGAGGGTGGATTGTTTTAACATTACGTTTGCTAGTGAATCAAGGTTTAGTAGAATATAAAATAGACAAAAATATTGTAAGATTTTATCCTAAATAACCACACATCTGTTTGAAATCATTTTTATTTATTATAATTCAAAAAGAGAATTCGCTTACGAAAAGTAAGCTCAAGAAATAAATCAATAAATTAATTTGATTTAGTTGGATGCGATATCATATTATCTCAACTCTTTTTCCATAACTCGCGTAAAACGAAATAATCTTTTTCTCAATAACCGAGAATTTACGCGTGTTATGGTTTTTTCTTAAATTAAAAAAATAAAAAATAGATATAAATTATAATTTTCCTTCTTGTTCCAAAGTTTTTAGATATTCTTTTTCCTTTTCTCTATGGACTTCATGCAACTCTTCTTTTTTTCTTTTCCATTCCGGACCAGCAAGCGGGAAGAAATACATAATTGCTGCGGAAATTAAAATTAGTATCGCAGGAAGCAAGGTGAAAGCAATCATTATTCCTGTTGCCGCGGATTCTGGTTGAATTGCTTCTGGGTCATTTATAAATCCAAATGCCCCTATTATGGTTAAGAATAACCAAGGCGCGATAGAATTTGTAGGCTTAGTGATAAGTGCATTCATTCCAGCATAGCTTGTTTCTCTTCTCTTTCCAGTGAGGATTTCGTCATTATCAATTATATCTGCCATTACCATCTGATTTGTGAGGAAATAGCCACTCAAACCTGCACCCATTAAGATCATAGCTACTATCGCGGGTTCAAACGTCCAACCTATAATAAACCCGATAATAAACGCCCCACTCGTAAAAAGCAGACAAAATATAAATGTCTTTTTTAAACCCCACATTTTAACTAATTTGCTATATACTGGGAAAAACAAAAACACCATGAGGAAAAACAAGATTAAGGGTATCATAGCCATGAATCCAGATAAGTCTAAAACAAAATCGACATAATATAATACCCCATTTGTTAAAATATATTGAGCTGTTAAAAAAATAAAATTCGAAATTTCAAATATAACAAATGGCTTATTTTTAAAAGTTTCAATAATACTGTCCTTGATATTTAATGGCTCTTCCATCATAGCATATTTATTTTCCTTAATGTAATAGCTACTCACAAAAAGAATGATCCCCCCTATGATGCCAAATATTATCATAACGATTCGAAATATAGGAATTAATGGATCAGCTTCTAAAGGCTCATCCCCAGTTAGCAATAAAGCTGGAATTACGAATGATAAGAGCATCGAAAAGGCACTTCCTATGGCTCCAAAAACCATAAGATTTGATCTCGCTCTTTCTGTAATTGCCATTTCTGCAGGTAAAGAGTAGGATATTAATCCAATCAATGTGTACAACGTATCAAAAGTATATAACATAAACAATAAGTTGAAAAATAATGCTAGCTGACTTCCCACAAAAATAGGAAACCAAGCTAATATGAAAAGAAAGGCATATATTGGAGCACCAAATCTTATATAAGGAATCCTTCTTCCATATTTTTTAAATTTTGTACGATCTTCTACAAATCCCAACAGAGGATCATTTACTGCATTCCAGGCAATGAATATTATCCATGCAAGTCCAGTCAATGTTTCTGATAACCCTAATTTGACATTGTAGAAATATGTAAAACTAGTGGCTATTACTAAACTTGAGAAAAATCCACTTGTGAAAGAAATTCCTCCAAATGCTAATTTAGAACTCGTCGGAATTTCTTCTTCAAAAGCCTCTTCTTTTTTTGAATTTTCTGTCAAATAAATCACTTTATTTTTAATTTTAACTTTGATCTCAATAATCTAATATTATCTATATTAATTTCTAAATTATTTAATGTTATAAAAATCCTATACCCTAATGAGATTTAAATTAAACAACGGATAAATTAACAATATAAAAATGGTAAGTAAAATTGGCAAGAAATCTCAATTTTTCGAAACTTCATTTCTAAAGGATAATAAAATAGAATATAGAGAATATCAAGATAATATAATTAAAAAATGTGGAATGAAGAATTCCTTAGTTGTGGTTCCCACAGGATTAGGAAAGACAGTAATAGGTATTTTATTAATCACAAAAAGATTGAAAAAATATCCACAGCATGGAAAAATTCTAATTTTAGCACCTACAAGACCATTAGTAGACCAACATTACTCATCATGTGAAAAATTTATTGATATAGATACAGAAAAAATTATCTCATTGACCGGGAAAACACCTCCAGAGAAAAGGCTTATCAAATTCAAGAAAGCTCAAATTATTATCTCAACCCCTCAAGTCTTAAAAAATGATATAATGAGAGGTCGGTATGATTTAAATAAAGTATCATTGATAATTTTTGATGAATGTCACAGAACTGTAGGGAATTATGCTTATACCTTTCTTTCTAAAGAATATATGAAATCATGCACAGATCCACTTATTTTAGGTCTTACAGCATCACCGGGTAAAGATTATGGAACCATTCAACAGCTCTGTGACAATCTTTACGTTGAGAATGTTGTATTCAAAACCTATGAAGATGAGGATGTAAAAGATTATATAAATGATATAGATATCATTCTTGAACCAGTAGATTTACCTATAAAAGTAATAGAAATTAGTCAAGTCCTTGATAATCTTTTTAGTAATTTTCTGAGATTCTTTATTGATAGGAACTTAATTAATCCTTATAAAAGATATTATTCCAAACTTGATTTCCTAAGAATTGCTCAAGATTTAACATTTTCTCTAAAATATGGAACTCTAATTGATGAGGAACGATACGATGGACGATATTTAAATGAATTATATTTTACATCTCCAAAAATAATCGAAATTGTTAGAGAAAATGATTTGAATATTCATTCTATCTATTCATATTGCTCGAGTTGTATATCAATTCTTCATGCTAAAGACTTATTGGAAACTCAAGATATACGACTTTTTCTCACTTTCGTCGATAAAATGAAATTTAAGGCGGATCAAGACAATTTATCTTCCAAGAGAATAATTACTTCTGATCATTTTAAATTAATAAATTCTATTATTACAAAAAATCATTTAGATGATTTAAGCCATCCGAAATTAGATAAGCTTATAACGCTGATTAAAGAGGAGATCTCCGAATTTAAAAATAATAAAATTTTAATTTTTACCCAATATCGAGAAACAGCAGAAATTTTAAAAAATATAATTAATGAAGAATTTGGAAATAAATTAGTCGCAGAAAAGTTCGTTGGTCAAGCGTCCAAAATAGATGATAGAGGATTTACTCAAACTGAACAAATTGAAATCCTGAATAAATTTAGAAATGGAGAAATC
>SDNN01000057.1 GCA_004524425.1 Promethearchaeota archaeon | reverse complement strand
GTAGTCGGTCCAATAATCGCTTTGCTTTTTGGATTTTATAATTTAATCATCAATGTGATTGGAGTCATTCGATTAAGTATTGTAGCATGCTTTGTAATTATCCCATCAATTGATAAGAAGAAATTTAGAACTTTTTTCTCAATAAGAACTTTTAGATGGTATTTAGTGATTTTTTCATTTCTAATTTTCTTTGTAATTAATACTATCATCCTATCCATTCGAGGAACATTTGTCACCATACTTTATACTGATTATTACAACGCGAACATCGGTTTTTATTATTTAACATTCATCATTCTAATAGTATTATTGGTTATTTTTCTAATTCACATAGAATATGATATCTCGAATCAAAAGAAATTTCAACTGAAGGATAAATACTCTCATGAGCTAGGAAATATCATTCAGGCCATCACCACTGCAAATGAATTGTCAAACATGGAAACGGAACCATCCCATGAGCAAGAGAATTTAAATGAGTTAATAGAGAGAAAATGCACGGATGCCTCAAAATTAATTAAGGAAATTAGGAAACTTTAGATGATATAAAAAATAATTATCTGGAGAGTAGTTAAGTAGTATTAGTAGAAGAGGTAAAAAACATCTGTTATTAAAGACTCTTTAAAAAGCTCGAAATATGCTCCGCTTTTTCTTCATGATCTATGCTTTCCTCCCCGAATTCCTCTCCGAGAAGATCAAACTGGAACACGCAAGCCTTATCTCCTAATAGCACGCATGCTTTTTCCTTTCCTTCTGCATCTATTTCTAAATAATCCAAGATTCCGTTAAAGATCCCCAGATAAAGAATGCACACGTTCTTTGCCATGATGTTTTCTTTTTCATTCATGATGATTGGATCTTCAACGGAGATTGAAATAGTTTTTTGTTGAAAACTGGAGGTTAATAGTCCATATCCTAGGTTTTCAAAAGTTTCCAACACGAGGTTAATAATTTCTTTTTTAGTCGCGATGTCTTCTTCTGCCAAATTCTCACCAGGGAATAGCTTATCCATGAAGTATTTAGCAAGAGTTTTCCCGACCCAAATGACAATGTCGTCAGCGTTCGTGCCTGCAAACTCGAGGAACTCAATCAGGTCTATTGGTCTGAGCATGAGAAGTCTAAGATCTTTATCTCCAATGTATAATTGACCCTTTTTTTCATCTATGAAAATCTGGTCATCTTTTTTAGTCTTCTTATATCGCTTGGACATGTTTAATTTTAACTCTCTATTAATTATATTAATAAATATAATTTATCTGCTTAATTATTTAAATTTATTTTTAAAGATTTGTGGAAGATTGAAGAGAGAAAAGGATTAAAGCAAATCAAATATGCTTTTTATCACTAAATCAATATTGTATTTCGTTTTTACCGATGTAAATATTAACTTCCATGGCCTATTTTTTATCTTATCAAATTCAAAATAAGAGACAAGTTCATTTTGAAGTCTTTTACGTTGCTCTTTCTCATCCTGAGCAGGATTACTCAATAAATCGAATTTATTTGCTAGGACCAGTATGGGAATGTCAGCTATATCATATCTATTAATTATTTTCCAGAATTCTTTTTTGGCTTCTTTAAATCTAATTTGATTGGCGATGTCTATCATGTATATAATAATGTTAGAATCTTGAAGGCCTATAAGCCATTTTTTACGAAATGCTCTTTGTCCTGGCATGTCCCAAAAGGCTAATAGCCATGGAACGTTATCTTGCTTGACATAATCTATGTTGAACTTTTTAGTGGGGATGAAATAATTATCGTTATATTGTCCTGTTTTCAATCTTCTTACCAAGGAGGTTTTACCAACGTCATCTATACCAAAAAGAAATACTTTGATGAATGATTCTTCATAGTGGTACTCAATGGTGGGCTTCTTATCGATATGTTCGTCTCCGAATCTTCTTATATCAATAAAAATGGTGATGAGTAAATTTTCTATTTCAACCTCATCCTCAAATGCACAAGCATTTTCAATATTGAGTAATTCATTCAGTAATTCAACAAAAACGTCTTTATAATCATAAGGATTATCATCTTCGTTAAAAATAAGTCCAATAATCACTTTATTATTAACACAGCTGGTATAAATATTTAAGCCATCAATTACTTGAGGAACAGGTCTATCAATCTTATAATGGTGATTTTTATAAATATTATCATATTTTTGGGGATCTTGAGAAGAGTTAATCTTAGTCTTGTGAATTAAATCACCATGATCATGACCATATATTATCTTGCTCACTAAATCAGCGTCTTGAATGGTGATGGCATCATTTGGATAATTATAAATGTTTAGGTGGTCGAGGTCTTGAAAATTTTTTCCAATAAACAGAAAAATATTATTTAACAATCAATTATCCAAAAAGATTAATTCTTATAAGTTGTAATATAATAAATAATTAAAAAAAGTTTTGAACTTATCCTTAGGATTCCATTCTCCCGAATTTCATGTGTTTTAAAGTTTTTGGTTCGATGAAAATTTTAAAAAAACATAAATAAATTGAGCATGAAAAAAACATTCTCATGAATGATTAATCTTGTGATGCTTCATCATCATCTGCTTTTTGCTTTGTTTCTTGTTCAGGTGAGGAATTAGCTTCTGGATGTTTTTTCGATTCAACAGGGGTCCCGCAGATGGGACATTCGGACCATCCTCTTCTGAGCGCATATCCACATTTGGCGCATTCAGTTAGTCCCTCATCGGGGGTCCATTCGGGCATGTCCAAGCCTCCTTGCCTTTTTTTTGCCAATTCCGTTAATTCCTCTTCCGTCCATACCTCCATCCCTTCAGGTATTCCACGACTTCTTTCTTCTGCATCTTTTTGTAAATCCTCTTCTGTCCACACATCCATTCCAGGAGGGAGTGCAGGTTCTCTTTTCCTAGCCTCTTCTGCTAGCTCATCCTCGGTCCATTGTTTTAATTCTTGTCCTCCAGGAGTTCTTAGGGCAGCTGATTGTCGTGTTAATTCTTCAGTCTCTTCGACTGGAGTTCTCTTGATGATGTTTGAAGCTTCACAACATGATGCTGAAAATCTTAATAATCCTTCAAAACATCTCGAAAATCCTTTAGCGTCGTCATTATCTTCAGTGACTAGTACTAAACTATTATTTGATTTTGAGAATGGAATAGCAATAGCCTGCACCGCAATATCAGAAGAAATGCGTCCGGATTCCAATCCAGAATGGACTTTTTTCATTGCTCCGAGGAGCTGGTCTTTCTTCATGAGAAAATCACATATAGGCTCTCCGTGCCTCTGATACCCTTCATGATATTTTCCCAGTTGATTTCTCGTAGAAGAAGCATCTAATGAATCTATTATTGCAGATATGTAAGAATGAATTAAAGATTTCGGTTTTTCTTTATCAGAATTACTGATTTCATATCCCTTCAAATCAAGCTCGCCCATAAAGGGAGCAAAAAGGGGCTCTTCGCCCTTAATTTTACCAAAAATGGTAGTCCGAGAAATAACGCATTTAATCTCTCCATAATACGCTATGCCATTTCCTATCAACTCAATACTATCGTCATTTATCTTGATCCGGGGAACGGTTCTAAATGTCACATCGATTAATGGCATCTCTTTTACAGGAATTATTGCTACACACGTTTTAGAAATTACTTCTTTTAATTTCTTTGAATATTCCTTAAATCTTTTACTCAATTGTTTTGCATTCTCCTGGTATTCGTCATCCTCTAACTTGGATTGAGCCTCATTAATATAACGGTCAAATTTATCCTTATTTTTTTTAAGATTTCCTCCAAGTTTCTTTATATCTCCCACTATATTATCCTCAAATATAAAAGTGGCTTCATCTATCATTTTATCTTGATCTTCTGTAATTTCGGTATCTAAATAATCGCTCACGTCAAATTGAAGACTATTTATGAATTTTTTAAATAAATTTGATTCTGGCAATTGTTTTTCCCATTTTAACTTTATTTCAATAATCTCATCAATAATTATAATTATAGCAACAGATTGCATATAAAAATTTAATTAATTAATCATGAAAATAGTGAGAGAAAATCATGCTAATTTTAAGGCTCAAAGAGTTAGTTCAATCGCCTTGTTAAATATGTTGAAAATTTAAAAAAAATAAAAAAAAATAGAGAATTTCCTTCATGCTTGAAGATTTCCTATTCGATAATGTTCTTAATTTCGAGTTAATCTTTAAAACTCAAGTTTTCTTATGATTTTATAGGTTTTAAATTCTGAGATAGGGGTCCCCTTATCTCTTGAATCATTAACGGGAATGCGAACATACTTCTCTTTATCGTAATTTTCGATTTCAGAATCTTCAAAACTTGGTAAATTTTTTGCTAACCTTAGTTCTTTTAAAAGGAATTCTCTTACAGCACATCTAATCAGTTCAGATCTGGATGGATAGAGTCCATCCTCACCGATTAACTTTTCAATGGCTTGAAGATAACGCTCGGGTACATTTACTGTGACAATTTTCATGTTTACACCTCTAACAATGGGGAATATTGCCCATTCAATTCATGGGCAACGCTTATAGAGCCTCATGCAAGATGATGACTCTTATTGATATACCTATTTTTAATGATTTTGTTGGCCAAATTTTTAAAAATATAACCGCTTTTGCTAAATCAATCAGGAATTTCTTCCTAATTGAGATTAGGAATATTAAGTGCTTATAATTTTAAAATTCGATCGCCTTAACTTACATTTAATCTATTTTTTTATATTATTAGTATATTTTTTTCTAATATATAAAGATTGTTTTTTACTGGGTTAATATCATTATTCTTTTAAAGGAATCGTATTAAAGCTTTCCCTTTATTTATACATTTGCTATTAAAGTATTAATTTTTGAAATTCTCGTCAAATGCTCAAATTTAATTAGATTTTTGGCTTAAAATTTTTTATCATATATATTTTATATAGTTAATCAAAATGTAAAGATCAAATAAGAATCGTTGAAAATTGTTTAGTTATCCTAGAATAATCTTTATTTCGTTCAGCATTTATATGTTTTACTGAACATATTTTCTCTTTTTTCCACGGAAAAAAAGGAATTTCCATTTTCTTATTTCATAAATTCTGTCTAATAATAAAAAAATGCCATTATATTTCTCTGAATAAATGATTCCTAGAACTAAGATTTATAAAAAGCAATTACTAAAATATTTCTAATACACAAGTTATAACATTTATTCACGAGTTTATTTATTGGAAAAAATACGACGAAAATGCTGTTATTAAGTTATTTTGACAGAATAGTGGGACCATTGGTATTTCTTACTAATCCTCACAATTTAAGAAAGAATTTAGATGCTGATCACGTTGAACAAATTGCATCATTCTTAAATTCAGAGCAGGATGGTTTTTTTACCCATACCTTCTCCCCAGAATTAAAAACAGCCAATTGGGTTTTTGATTTAGATTCCAAATGGGCACGAGGTCGCTCCGAGTTAGCCTTGATCTCTGCGATAGTATCGGAAGAAGAGCCGGACTATGCCATGTATGAACAAGTGCTTGCCAAATTTGTAGACAAAATAAAAAAAATACCGGATGTATATAAAGCATTCTACATTAATAAAGGTCCGGTTGAAGAGAAAGATAAAATTCAGGAGAAATTTAGCATAATAAAAGAGGAGCTGAATAATTTGTATAAAATACTCGTGATAAAAAATGTAGAAACCGAAGGACAATTGATTAATTTTGAAAGATTAAAGAAAGAAAAAATTATTGGGTTATCAGAGGGCGTGATCAAAAAGTTAAATAAATTGATAAATAACAAGCAGAATTGTTTCATGGTATTCAGGACTCGAGGAGAAGCCATGAAATTGGACATCATACCCGTTGAAGCAGATAAAATATTTAATTTAGTGATCATGTTTGGAGAACAAATGACGGTAAGCATCCTGCAGCAGATCTCACGGGTGTTTTCCAAATTTGAAGATGAAATTTCATTAATATTTACTTCAGGAATTTGTCAGGAAGTAGATAAATGCTTGTACGAGGTATTTATTAACACTGAAATGGAAAAACTCAATGCAATTTTAGATGAGATATATAGAATAAGTGGCATTATTGAGATTGATGTAAAATTAATAGAATCAAAGAATAATTAACTTAATTTTCTCTATATACTATAGTCATGTTCCTCAGGGTGATATAATACTGGATGATCAACAACAATATTTAAATGAAGAATATAAACCAAAACTAATGGAATGGGGGATCATATCTAAAGATACCTTTAAATCTACTTTTGATGTTCCTATAAAGCGATGGGATCCTTTATCCACTCGGATCATTCGTACCAAGGAATTTGGTCTTCGGAAGGAGAAAGAAAGATATTACGGCCATTATTCATATCTAAGTCCCATACGCGGTAAAAGACCAAAAGGCTTCGAAACAGCAGAAAAGAAAATCGAGGACTGCAGAGAGAAAATCTTGAATCAATACAAGGATGTATTTACGGCGATCACTGAAGGTAAGCCAGCTTATGATGATAATGGAAAAAAAATAGGCGATGGCTTCACGATAATAATAACCGAAGATGAGAAAAGAAGAGATTCGCCCTTTTCGGATAAACCACATAGAATCAATAGATTACCTAATTCATGCAAAGCAGTGACTCTGATTAATAGATATCCTTCCATGGCCCGGATAGTGGATCCCGAGTTACAACAATACATTAGAAAAAAGTTACCTTCTCATCTGAAATTAGCAATAGGAATAAATTTAGTGACGATTGCCCGAGATTTTTATCCTTCCATGTGCTTTAATTTGATCCCCGAACAAGTTTTAGCGAGTATTTTTCTCTCAATGAAAGAGGCAATACTTTATAGCGTCCAAGAATCAATAGATAGGGATTATTATGATATCCCCGTCTCGCCATTCTTTAATATTGGAATTAAAGTTGGGGGTTCACAACCGCGCATCCATGGTCAGGTATACATAGATTTGAACATGGATGGTCATGGTAGCCGCCTGGAAGGCTATCTCGAAGCTTTCAAGAAAATGGGTGATAATTGTCGTCTATGTGAAACCACCCATGGGGACACTGATAGAATCATTTTGGATACCAAGTATTGGACATTTTATACCACCGGCAGTCCAGTAAGGAATTATCACATTCGATTTCATCCAAGTGAGCATATCCGAAGATTCACTCAATTAAAGGTAAATCAACTGGCAGATCTAGCTAAATGTTTGAAAACCATTTTTTTAGCATTAGATAACTTGGAGATAGACAAGAATCGTAACATTTTATTCAATTGTTGTCCTTTTGGATATGATGCTGATTTTCACATGTTTGGAGACATCATTCCCCATGAAATCATCGGTGGTGCTGAAATGGCAGATGACATGAGAGTTGCCAGAAAATTGCCTCATGAAGCTGCGAAGGAGATCAGGAATGCCATTGAGCTTAATGCAGGATGATGGCATGCGAAAGGCTCATAATTTAACATGAGTCATTCTTAAATCATTATTTAGAATAAATACCATGATACTTTGCATAAGAGGTTAAATAGATTATCATTTTATCTATTAAGTTAAAATTTAAAGAAATCACTAATATTTAAAACAAAGAAATTTTATTTAACTCACTGAATTTAATAAAAAAGAAATCGATTTAGAATAATTATAAAACCCTTATCATTATAAGGGTTTGCCGAATTAAAAAAAACCAGAATTAAAATAAATTATTAATACGAGGATTCTCATTTAATGCCAAAAGATTGGTCAGCGATCATATTAGCAGGAGGAAAGGGATCTAGATTGATGCCCCTCACTGCTGATATTCCTAAACCCCTTGTTAAAGTAACTAATAAGCCCATGGTGGATTATTCTATTGCCCATCTCATATATGCTGACATAAAACACATAATATTGGCATTAGCTTACATGGGAGATAAATTAAAAAAGTACATAGAAAAAACATGGACACCTGAGAAGTTGGGTGATGTAGAATTAGAATGCGTGATTCAAGAAAGTAAAGGTACTGCTGATGCTTATAGATTATTATCTGATCGGTTGGATTCAGAAAAAGTAGTTGTTTCCATGGCAGATATCATAACCAACTTGCCCATGAGAAAGTTCATGGATTTTCATTCGATGAAAGGGGGAATTGCGACCATTTCAATGAAGACAGTAGAGAGTCATACAACTCAATATGGAGTGGTATTACTAGATAAGAACCGGAAGATTTATCTGTTCTTAGAAAAACCCATGCCCATGGAACTCTATTTAAGCAGCATGTCACAGAGAACCGATTTATTTCTTCATACCAACATTATTAATACGGGAATCTATTGTTTTAATAAAGAGATCGCGAACATCCTTCATGAAACGGACTTAATGGATTTTGGAAGTCAAGTATTTCCTTACCTTCTTGAAAATAATTTTGATCTATATGGTTTTGTAGAGGACTATTATTGGTTAGATTGTGGCAATCCTCAAACTTACATCTGGGCAAACTGGGATCTATTACGAAAGTATGCTTGGCCCATTACTCCTAATGGTCAAGAGTATGATAACGTGTTCGTCATGGGCATAATTGACTCAGGCAAAGACATCACGATCGATAAACCAACTGCCTTTGGAGAGAACGTTCGCTTGCATGATTTTGTTAACATTAAGGAATTGACTTCTATAGGAAATCGCGTCTCGATCGGAGAGGATACGGTTATTGACAGATCTATTATATGGGATGATGTATCTATAGGAAGTGGATGTCATATCACTGATTCCATAGTCTGTAATAATTGTGAAGTGGGCGATAATGTTGTCTTAGACAAGTCCATCATTGCTCCTTTCTGTAAAATAAGCAGTGATAAAAATTTAGAAGATAAGACCACTCAATTAGGAGAAAAAATCTAATTTGAACCAGGTATTTCTTGGGAAATAGCCGAACAAAATGATCAAATATTGTTTTTCTCAACTTCTTCTTGTTATTTCCATCAGTTTCTCCACTTGATACTGAGAATTTTTAGCCGCTTTTAGCCAAGATTGAATGATATTCAAAGATTTTTCAATGTGAATTTTTTGATTTGAAATTTTCATACTTAAAAGATTTACGAGGACAATTAAAGATAACCACTGCATTAAATTCTCAAAATCTTCTGAGCTGAACCACAATATATTTTGATATCTGTTAATATTCAGATAACGTTGAACTTCTGGATTACTTATCAGTGATACCAAGGCAGCACTTTCATTATCTCCGCTTAAAATTTCTTTTATTAGAAAATCTTGTTTTGCGGTAAGAATCTTGATAAGAAGGTTTGATTTGGTCAAATCTTTATTTTTATTTTTAGCTAAACTTGCTAATGTTGACTCCAAGTGCTTAGAAAGGAACCATTCATCAATCCAGCTTCTACTTTGTTGTTCGTAATCTTCCTGCGAGTGCACCTTCCCTAAAAGATGGATTAAACACCAAGTAAAAATAATACCATGTTCTAGGGGAGATTTAGGGAGAATTGTATTCAAAAATTTTGTGATATCTTGATTAAACTGCAAATTTTCGATTATTTTTTTCATGTTGATTGTTTTTTCCAACTTATTCAAAATTTCCACTTTAATTGGTTCAATATCCCGTTTGCTAGCGCAATAGTTCTTCACTTCTTGGAGAAATCTACTTAATTCAATACCGATCCTATTAAGAGTTTCTTCTCTCTCTTGAGGATTAATTAAATTTTTAAAAACTTTATCATTCACGATTTCCCGAAAGGGTGCATGTAAGGGTTGATAAATCATCTCTTGGAGAGTAGCATCGACATTACTCACACCCTTTCCTCCCAATAAATCATGTAATTGTGCATAATGAAAGAATTCATTATCTTGAACAATTCTAAAATCCATGAAAACAAATGCTTGATAAGCATGAAGTTCTAGGTATAAACCTTCCTCATGAAGTTCTTTATTCCTTCTTAGGTATTCTAATCCTGTCATGTAATCTCTAAAGATGCAATAACCCTCATAGGGTAAGTTCAAACCTTCCGCTAAAGTCTTTTGGATCACCTGCTTATCATCACCATTTTTAACAGCGAATCCCACGGTAGATTTTATGAAACCTTTAGTCTCAGAATACTTATTATGGTATATAACTAAAGCTCGTTCATCAAAAACTCCATTTGAATAAGCAAATACATCTTCATTCACAAAATTGCCCGTCCAAAAGTCATATAGTAAAAAATTCTTCACATCAGCAAATAGATAGCGTTTTTTCATAATGGGAAATATAGTCTTTTCATGATGATGAAGCAGTCCCCAGTCTGGTTCTTCGTCCCAATATGAACGTCGATATTCCATGCCATATTTCTCATGAAATCCTTCAATTTGACCATGGCCAAACATGGGTAATCCAGGTAGGGTTACCATCATTGCACAAATGCCAAAATATTTTTCTCCATTTCCAAATTGTTTCACAGCTGTTTCTTCATCCGGATTATTCATGAAATTGACAAATCTCTTTAAAATTTTAGGATCAAATTCCAAAGTATTTTTCATGACAGCGCGATATTTGGCATTATCTTCATCGCGGACCATGTTCATGAATGCCGAATTATAAACACGATGCATTCCAAGCGTTCTTACAAAGAATCCTTCCAGCAGCCAAAAAGCTTCTGCCAATAATAAGGTATCAGGATTTTGCTCGTTAATTCTGTCAACTACTTCTCTCCAGAATTCTTTAGGCATTGCCTTTAAGAAATTCTCCCTGGCCATCCCATGTTCTGCTCTTGATGGTATAGCCCCTCCAGTGCCAGGCTCAGGAAACCATAGTCTCTGATAATGTTTTCGGGTTAAGGTCATTGCAGCATCAAAGCGAATGATGGGAACCAATTTAGACACGTGTAAAATAGTTTGTATTACTGCCTCCCTTACTTCAGGGATCAGAAAATTTAACTGTGCCGTATCATTCCAAGGGAAGCTTGTCCCATCATTTCCGTGATAAATATATCTTGTCTGACCGCTTCTAAAATCAACGTGCTTAAAAGTCACTGCAGCATCATTTCTTGAAAAATACTTATCTTCCAGGTAAATTCCTATATTAGAATCCCCAGATAAATTATCTCCTGAATAACTGTAAGAGGGAAAAGGAGGATATGGTAAAGAAATAAACCAATCCGGATGCTCAATGGTCCATTTTGAAACAATCCCCATGTGATTAGGTACCATGTCACTTGCAAGCCGAATACCACGTGCCCATGCTCTTTCTTTTAAGTTCATGAAAGAATCGTGACCTCCTAAATCATGAGAAATCACGTAATCATATAGTGAATAGGCACTAGCTTCTGCTTCTGGGTTACCACACCAGCGCTTTATTGTTTTTGACGCCTTAGATCTTTCCCACAAACCAATAAGCCAAAGTGCATTAAACCCCCAATCTCTTAATTGATCTAATTCTTCATTGGGTATTTCATGGAGTTTTGAAATTGATCTCTTATATTTTTTTGAAAGTTGGTCCATCCAAACATAGACATTTTTAGCTATCATTATAACTTTAGGCATCCAGTCTTTATCTGGTGTATAATTCTCTCTCCCCAATAAATCATATTCATAGATCTTCGCCTTACCTGGTCCAAGGCCTCGCATCATCTCTTCTTCGCGAATTATATCAAGAGCTACTAGTAATCGTATGAGATATTTATCTAATAAAGATGCCCAGTTTTCACTCATGTATTCTAATTGTTCTCGGATTGAATGGGGATATTTTTTAATGGGTGCTCTTAGCAATTCCATGAAATTTTGATTTTTAGGACCAAATTTTGGCCTTTCTTCAAAAAAATTATTAATTTCTTCCATGATTTCATGATATTGAGTTTTTTTTTCTAAAGCCTCATCATCATATAGCTCTAAATAGGGCGTGAATGCAGGATTTTCATTGCCCAACCAAAGTTTAATAAATTCATCTTGGAATAAAACGACATTATCAAATTGAGTTGATTTTTCCTGTAAAAATTCATCAATATCTTTATTTTCTTTATATACATTATTAGGTGGAAATTCTTTTACTAAATTACGAGTTGCTTCGATGAGTTCCTCTTGGCCTATTTTTTGTTTCAGGTAATCAAATAATTCCTTGTTCAAAGAAGATTGTCCTGTTTTTTCCTTGTATAATTTAATCAAATAACTATATATTTCAAAAGTCAACGCCATGCCGTTAAATTTACCAATCTTTATGGCCATTTCGGGATAATTAATGAGGTCTTTTTTATCATTTAGAATTTTAACAAAAGATCTCACTTTACGAATATCTCCATTAAAAATTATATCCCCTTTTCGAGAAAATTCAAAACCTTCAAAAACATACTTATTTCTCGCGTCTCTAGAAATTTTCATGTTATTGTCAGACCCGGTTTGATTTAATTAGCAGATTAAAACCATTTAAATATAATAATAAAGAGGCGATCATTAATTTAATTAATCATTGATGGAAATATCATGATAAGTATTAATTTCCACTCTTGATGAACATCTCATCTTTAATCCCTTCTTTTTAAGACCAGCAAAATTAAAACGTAAATTCAGTTGTTTGCTTTTATATTGCTTGTATTCATCGGATAAAAATAAATGTATAAACTAAAAGCTTGGATTTTATATCTAAATATACATACTTTAAATAGTGTTAAGCATTCGTATAGTTTTAATAATCATAAAAAATATATATGCTAATTAGAAATACATCATTAGTTAATCAATTCAATACATTTTAAATCAAAGAATTTCCAGTTCAATGGTGCAAACAGTTCATACTTTAAAGGACTTGTACAAGAATGGTCGAATTGTGGGCAGAGCGAATTACGTATTCACTCCAGAGATAAGCAGTTCCATAGGTTCAATTCACGGCAGTAATTTCAATCCAAATGAATCCGTTGTCATGGGTCGCGATTATCATAATGATAGCCGCATGTTAAAAAGAGGATACACCTCAGGACTCATGAGTACCGGTGTAAATTTATTAAATTTATCAGATTGCACGTATCCTTTATTGCAATTTACAATTAGAAGATTTGGGGCAAGTGGAGGTGTTTATTTCTCAGCAGGACATCTATATTCTGATGAAGTGGGAGTGAGATTCATTGATGCGGGAGGAATAGAATTATCACCTGGAGAGATTCAAAAAATCATTGAAGCGTACAATAACTATCCTGACACGATCAGACGAGTGGATCCCAATGAAATAGGTCACATTACGGCCATTCCTCAGACTGAAGAAATATACATCAAGTCCCTCCAACAATTCGTTGATAAAAAGAAAATTAAAAAAGCAGGGCTTAAAATAGTCATTGACTGTTCGTATGCTCCTAGCGGGAAGATTACGCCACTTTTGCTCAATGAAATTGGAGTAGAAGTAATAGCATTGAATACTCATTATAGAGAAAGAAGTTCACCCGTCCCCAATATAAATACAATCAGGAATACTGCAGACATCGTTAAGGCATCTAACAGCCAATTGGGAGTGTGCTTTGATGTTGATGGCTCTAGAATATTGATACTCGATGAAAATGGCCTAGAAGTGAGCTATGAAGATTTGCTCATGTTATTCGTGTCTTATGAACAGCGGATCTTAAATTCAAAGGGTACTACGATTATTTCCACGCCTTCCTTATCTCCCATCGTTAAAGAATTTATTGATGAGAATGGCTATCCCCTTAAAGAGGTTGAAAATTATCCTGGAGAGATTTCAAGAAAATTAAGGGAAGAAAGAGCATGCTTTGGAGCTGCAGATACGTTGAAATTTTATTTTCCTCAATATGCACCTTATTCTGATGGGAATTTCATCTTATTAAAGATTCTAGAAATCATGACCAAACAAGATGATTTATTGAGTTCATTAACCAGAGGTTTTCCCAAAGGAATAAAAGTTAACAAGACTTTAAGCTTATTACCTGAGGTTATGGAAAATTTCCATAATGATTTAAGGAAGACCGTCGAGCGTAATGGATACAACTACCACGATATCATCAATGAATTAAAGGTTATCAACGATGAGAAGAAAGCATGGACAAGCGTTAAACTTTCATTATATAGAAATGCGGTTCTCTTATCGGGAGAATCCGAAGATATTAATCAAGCAAAAAAAATGGTAGCAGACCTTGAGAAAATTATTAATGAAATGAAATAATTTTCTGCAAGTAATATTCATTCTTTAATTAAAAATTTAAAATACCTTGAAGTTATTTAATATAATAAGATTAATATTATTATTATAACAACAAAAAAAAGTTGATTAGATGGCGGATTTAGGTTCAATTATAGTAGCTACAACTTTTTTCATAATTTATGGAATCTTCCTATTTTATGATTGGTTTAGACCTGGAGAAAAGTGGGGCTTCTTGGCATATGTAACTGCT
>SDNN01000259.1 GCA_004524425.1 Promethearchaeota archaeon | reverse complement strand
TTATAAGTTTTAGGATTACTCTTTCCATTTAATTCTAATATTTTATGTTCTTCGAGAAATGCCAGAGAACGCCAGATGAAGTTTATTTTCGAACGATTTGATGATTTAATATTATTGCATCTTCTAACCCTTTTAGTATTTACGACATAAATATTGCCTTCTATAAGTTTGTTGATGGCTGATAATGTTTCTCTTAAATTCTTTAAAAAAAAATCCATTCTTAAAAAATGCTCCTCTTATGGTGATTTCTACGAATTATACCGACTTTACTTACGTAAAATCTCTAATGATAGAATAATTTTTATGTATTACATTTATGTTTTTTAACATTTAAATATTTTTTACGAAACAAGAGAATTTCTATAGTTCAGAAATAGATTTACCTATTTAGCTCAAACCAGTTTCTGGGTAATAATTCAAGGTTTGTGAAAAATTTTTTCTAAGATATGAATGTGTAGAAAGGTACCTCCGATTAAATATTGTAGATGGATTACTTAAGTAGAATATTAATGAGTTAATATGGAATAATAATGAAAAAAAGGGATAATTGATGTTTCTAATGTCGGAATACTCGTTTACCGCAAAAAACTAATGCGCAATTAAGTTTATCTGCCGTTTCTATTACTATATCATCGCGAATTGATCCTCCTGGGTTAATAATAGCTTTTGCTCCCGCTTCAACTGCTGCCTCTAATCCATCAGGAAAGGGGAAAAACGAATCTGTACCCATAACTGAATCAATAAGGGCCTTTTGGTGACCAAATTCTCGAGCTTTTTGCACGGCTAATTTAACCACATGAACTCTACTTTGTTGCCCAGCCCCTATACCAATTGTGTACATTCCAGTATCATAAACTTGAGCAAAACATGCAGAATTGGATTTTGCCCATTTTGAAACTTTATAAGCAAAGATGAGTGCTTCTTTTTCCAAATCATTAACTTTTTTTTGACTCACTACATTCCATTCTTTTATAACTGGTTTATGATCATATTCTTGCACAAGAATTCCTCCAAGAACCGATCTTATCTCAAAATTTTCATAAAGTTTCTCTCGTTTTGTAAGAAAATCTCCGAATTCAAGCACTCTCATATTTTCTTTTTTTCTCAAAATTTCAAGAGCCTTAGATTCAAATGAGGGTGCCATAATAACTTCAATAAAAATATTCTCTTGATTCACGATATAATCTGCCACTTCTTCGGTCAATTCTTTATTAACCCCCCATATTCCACCAAAAGCTGATAAGGGATCTGTACTAAATGCTCTTTTTACTGATTCAAGCTGATCCGTGCTATCTATTGCAATTCCATTTGGTGATGTATGCTTTAATATAGCAGTTACATAATCTTCTGTCTCAAAATCCAATAAAATTTGTATGCATGAATCAATATCAAGATAATTATTAAATGAGATCTCTTTTCCATTAAGTTGTTTAAAGTCTTGCAGACCATATTTTGATGACAGATCTCTATAAAAAGCAGCTTCCTGATCCCAGTTTTCACCATATCTCGTATCTGATACTTTTTCAAAAACCTTTATAAGATTACGTGGCAATAATTTTTCTTCATAACTTTTTTGGAGATAATTTGCGATAGCTGCATTATAATCTGCCATTATAACAAAAACATCCTGAGCTAATTCAGCTCTTAACGAATCTCCGATCTTTCCATTATTTTTTTTTAATTCATTGAGAATCTTTTTATAATAGCGTGCATCTGGAACCACTACCACATCAGGATAATTTTTGGCTGCCGCTCGGATCATTGTTGGACCACCAATATCAATCATTTCTAAAGCATCCAATAAAGTTGTGTCTGGTTTGGATATAGCTTCCTTAAATTGATATAAATTGCACACCACCATATCAATGGGAGGTATATCATATTTATCAGCATCAATTACATCCTTCTCAATTTCTCTCCTATAAAGAATGCCTCCTTCGATTTTTGGATGCAATGTTTTCACACGCCCTTCAAACATTTCGGGGGAACCAGTATATTCAGAAATTTTTATGATATCTATCCCATTTTCTTCTAATAACTGCCCTGTACCTCCTGTTGATAGAATTTCTATATTGTATTCATTTGTTAACGCTTTTGCAAAATCCACTACACCACTTTTATCATATACACTAATTATAGCCCTTTCAATCTTTTTCATAAGATCTCTCAAGATGATTAAATATTTAATTATAGTTAAAAGAGATAGTAAATGATATTCTTAAAATGTTTTAATTAATTTTAACAATCCTTTATTAAAAAAATAGGACACAAAGAAAATATTTGATTTTCAAAATTGATACTTTAGTTTCTTTATGATTCTTAAAATTAAATAAAAATAAAAAAAAGAAGGAATTAAAAATAATTATTTAGATTGTTTTTTCATTTCCATTGCTTTTCTGAATTTTTTTAATTGTTCTCTTGGAGTGACTGTAGGTCTTTCATATCTTCCTAATTTTTTGCGTATACCAAAAAGGTACTTGGAAATCTTTTTCAGTTCTTCTAGATCGTATCTCATCATCATTGTTATTGTCTCCATTTGGGGAGATCCTCCACCATGGAGTCCTGCGACTTGCATAACACCCGCCATATCTGAGACAATTAAATCTTCGATTCCTTTAAAACATCTATAAACCTTTTCTTGTGGGATTCTAGGATTTCTTGTCAGATATTTCATTGCTAAATCTCCAACCTCATCACTGAGAAAAGTACCTTCATATGGTAAAGTAGCAACTAAACCGCCAGAGAGATCGGCCAAAATTTCATATTCTTTATAGATCATTTCACCTGCCAGTCTTCTTCCGGCATTGGTTAAAACTTCATCTGGCACTTGTGTTCCAGACGGCGCTTTTTCGGAATGATAAGCACTCGATTCTCCCGCAGCGTAGACTAATTCAGCAGTTCCTATTATATGGGATAATTTATCTCTTACGTGAGATTCCTTTCCAATCCCATTATATTCTGATACTAAAGCTGATGCACTAGCTAAAATCTCTGAAACTGCAGGTTTACACCCTGTATACGAATGTCGATGATAATGTGCAAACATTAATGCCAAAAATCCTGCATATGCCGTTTGTCGTGGATCAGCATGACCATTCAAAAAGACTCGTTCTTTAGGTACGAACACATCATCAAATACGATCATCGTTTCGACATCACCAAATTTTGCTGCTGGAGCATCATATTTTTGCCTTTCACTACACCATGCGGGTCGTGCGAGTAATTTTACACCTTCCCAATCTGCAGGTAAAGCAAATGCCACAGCATAATCGTGATCTTCTGGACCCATGTATCTAACAGGGACAGCTACTAACTCGTCTACATATGCTGTGTTGGTAATATTTATTTTGGCTCCTCTTACAACAATACCATCATCTCTGCTTTCAATAACTCTTAGATATTGATCTGGATCTTCTTGTTGATGCGGTCGTTTTAATCTGTCTCCTTTCGGATCTGTTTGTGCGCAACTCGCACACAAATCATTTTTTTGAAAATATTTCATATATTCATTAAAGCGTCGATGGTGATCCGAACCAAGTGCTTCATCTAATTCATAAGTAATTACGGATAGTGCATTCAACGCATCAATTCCCATACATCGCTGGATGCATCC
>SDNN01000258.1 GCA_004524425.1 Promethearchaeota archaeon | reverse complement strand
AATTATTTTTTGTTCTTTTTAATTATCTTAAATCTATTTAATTTGATTATATTTTTGATCTAATTTCTAAAAAATTATAAGAATCTATGATTTGATATATCTTAGAGTCTCAAAATTTAAAAAAGGAACTTACTATGGCAACAGAAAAAGAAAATATTTTACAAATGATAAAGGAGCTACCTGATGATAGTACATTAGAGGATATCATGTATCATCTATGCGCTAGAAAAAAAATTATCCATAGTTTAAAAGATGCTGATGAAGGAAAAAAAGTTTCAAATGAAAAAGCAAAAGAAGTTATTGAAAGATGGTTCAAATAGAATGGACTGAACGTTCTTTAGAAGACCTCAATAAAATACATGATTACATAGATCACGATTCTAAAAGTTATGCAACCCTTTTTATTAAGAACAGATATAATACAGTCCAGAAATTAAAACAATTTCCAAATATGGGTAGAATCGTACCTGAAGTTAATATTCCATCTGTAAGAGAAATTATTTTCCAAAACTATCGATTAGTGTACAGAAACTTAGATGAAATTGTTGAAATAATTACTGTGTTCCATGGGGGTCGCTTATTAAGATTATAAAGCTATAATTACTCTAATTTTAAGAAGAGAAAGTAATTTTATAAATTTAATACTTCAGTTTCATTCAATTTTACCTCTCTTCCCCGCGTTGCCGTCTCCAAAAATTATTTTTATTTTGTATTTTTCTGAAAAAAATTAAATATTCAGAAAAACATACTATCTGTATGACAATTCAAGATAAGACGATTGTTGGAAAAAAGGGAGAAATTCTTCCTAAAAAGCCTTTAAGAGAAATGGCGGGTATTAATCCAGGAGATGAAGTACTGATAGAGGCTTTTAAAGGGGAGTTAATCATCAAAAAGATCTATTCGATCGAAGAAGCATTAAGTATGCCAGTTATTGACACTGGAACGCCTACAAAGATTGAAAAGGATATTGAAGAAGAAAGGATATTGCAGGAGAAATTAACTAATGAAGAACACTAAGCCACTCATAGTCGACACAACTTTTATCTTACCTTTATTTGGTATAAAGATTAAGATGGGTGATGAGTTTGAAAGTAATCTCAAACGAATTTGGAAGAATAAGATTGAAGGTTATCATGTTTATTTACCATCTATATGTCTGATTGAGACGATGTTCAAATTATTAAATGTGTACAAAAAAACAAATGATTTTAACGTTTTAGATAGATATCAAAAGATTCTCCCAACCTTGATTGGTTTTCCTATCAACATCTTTAATTGTGAATTAAATCCAAAAGCAAGTATGATTGCGTCAATTATAAGACATTCTGGACACATTGATTTCATGGATTGTTGGATAGCTGCAACTGCTGCAGCATTGAATGGGATTCTATTAAGTGAAGATATCGAATTGAAAAATAATTTAAAGAAAATTCCAGAAACAAAGAATTTATTAGTAATCCCTTGGAATGATTTTAAAAGGAAAATAAGATTAAAGTAATAAAAACCAAGAATTTTTAACTTATTTTTTACCTCCCTATCCCGTGATACCCTCACTTGAAAAGGTACAAGATGAGGTATTAATTTAGATTTTTAGAATATCAGTTTTTTCAATTAAATCTTCGGTTGAAAATACAATAATTTCATTCTGACCTTTTTTTAGATTTTGATCATTTGACCAAATATTAGATTTAATTGCGAATTGCTCGACTCCGTTTTTTCCATCTCTCTCATGTATTAATAATTAGTTATAGAATTTAAATGATGCCAGAGCGCTAAATTATCACCAAACAATTTGTTCTACTCCACATTTAGAACAACTCACGATTTTACCTTTTTCCGGGAATTTTGGTAAAACATTTCCACATGCTTTACATTCAAGGTCAAACATTTTATCACCTGAGGCGATAATCCCCATTCTGAGGAGATTTTCTTTCAATTCATGTGTTAGTCGGGTAATAGTTGATATGATTAAATCTGGATCTTTAGAAGTAACTATCCATTCCAATTTTCTGTTATTTTCTTGTGCTATCACCAATACATCATTACCAGATTCAAGATCATTACCAAAATACCACATGATATGTTTCTCTTTATCTTTAGTAATATATTGAAAATTATTTGCTCTAAGAACGACTTCTAACCTGTTAAAGAGAAATTCATAATCTAGTGGTTTACTAGATCCCAATCCTAGACTTTTAATAGCTTTCTTGATTTCGGGATGTTTAACAAATTCAGCAATTTCTGAACTTGGAATAATTTTGGGTTGGATTGAGATTTCTTTTAGCTCAATATTCAGCGGTTCAGAATTGATAACTCGAACATAATCTTCTTTATTAATGAAAGCAGCAAATGACTTAATTTCCCCTTTCTCTTCCAAGGAGTCAGAGGGATTAAAATAAAGCGTGACTTGTTTATGTTCAGTTCCTTGTATTTTATCAAATTCAACTTTGATTTGTTCAAAAGATTGTTCTTCAATCTCTTTATCTTCTATTTGTGTGTGATATATAGTAGGAGGGATTGTTCTTGTTAAATTTAAAAACAAGGGATATTGAATTTTGATTTTCACTTCCTTTATTGGAGCTCTACTCTCATTTTTGAGCATACATAAATATTTATATTTACCTAATTGAGGAATTAACTCAGTATATAGCTTAATTTGATTTTCTTGATCAACATCTTCTGTTTTTTTCGAAATCTTTTCTATTGTTCTAATCTCCGATTTCATATCCCCAAATAGGATTAAATCTTGGAGTTTCTTATTTCCATTATCCTTTTCACCGGATTCCATTTAGTTTGCTCGCCGTCTAATTTAGTCGATGATTCAAACTTAAAAAGTTTAAATTCATTTATATTTATCAAATAGAAAGTGAAAAATTTATTAAAAGTTTTGGTTAAATGACGATCATTTACCATAATTATATATTTTTATCAAAAAGAATACTATATAAATAAAAAGATGCTGGAAGAACTAGAAGATTTATTTGATAGCTCAACTATAAGACCCACTTTCAGTTATGTTCATATCATTTTAGCTTTGTATATCTTCGAAAAACATCCCGAAGGAATTGGACGTTATCGTTTGAAAGAAAATTTATTGATTGGGTCAGGAACAGCAAGATCATTGATTAATAAATTAAATGAGGTTATGAATTTTATAGAAGTCTCTAAAAATAATAAACGAAGAGGACATGTACTTACAGATAAAGGCTTAAAATTTCTCAAAATGCTTAAAAAAAAAATACCATTATTAGAAGAGGGCAATACAAAAGCTTTAGAAGAAATAATCATTCAAGACAAAAAATTGAATGCGTATATTTGTCTTATTAAGAATTGTGCTGATAAATTAAATAGCGGAATTGAACAAAGAGACGCAGCGATAAAAGTAAATGGTTCCGGTGCAACGTGTCTTATATTTGATGGAAATGATTTAAAGTATCCTAAAAGTCCTAATATACAAAATGATCAAGTTAAAATAGGAGATAATCTACAAAAATATTTCAAATTGAAAGCAACCGAACATAACACAGATTTAGAAATGAATGATGTTATCATAGTCGGTTTAGGAGATACTTCAGAGAGAGCAAGATTGGCAACCTTAAATTCAGCATTAACATT
>SDNN01000257.1 GCA_004524425.1 Promethearchaeota archaeon | reverse complement strand
GAAAAGTATCTAACACTACATCAGCATCCTTAACCAATTCGTAAAAAATATCCCTCGCTTTATCCTTTTTCAAATTAAGAGTTATTGATTTTTTATTTCTCATGATGATTGAATTAAAGGCACTTTCACGATATCTTCCCTTTTGAAAAAAAGGCGGTGGATTCGCATAAGGATATTTCGGATCTTCAACTCGTATGATTCGAGCTCCTAAATCCGCAAGGATCATGGTGCAATAAGGCCCTGGTAACATTCTTGTCAGGTCTAATATAGTAATACCTTCTAGGGGGAGAATCATGATCATTAAAAAGTTAAGTTTAAAATAAAGCTTTTTATTGTTTAATTTTAAATCTACTTATTGGAGCTCTTCTTCTAATTTTCGATTAATGAATTCCAAATTGTCTTGTTGGATTTGAATCCAGTCCTGATTATTTAATTCTTTAGCCAAACTTAGAGCTTTTTCACAAAATATTTTACCATTTACATAGTCTTGTAGAGAAACAGCACAAGCTCCCAAGGATCCCAAAACATTTAATTGACCTTCGAAATCATTTAACTCTCGATATATGGTGAGTAAATCACCAAATATGCTAATTGCATCATTAAAGTCAGATTGTTCCATTAAATTAAGACCTATCTCAAGTGATAAAGCCGCAATTTCTTCTTTATTATCTAATTCCATGGCAAGTTTTAATGCTTTTTCGTAATATTCTAGTGCAGAATTTAAATCATTTGAATTTCGATAAGTATCTGCTAAATCTCTTAAAACTATTAATTCTTCTTCTTTTCGTTCTAATCTCATTTCTAAATTTAAGGCCGATTTAAAAGTCTCAATCGCTAACTCATATTTTTCTAACTCTGAATGAATGAATCCTAAATTGTATGTGTAATTTGCTTCAGATACTAAATCATTAGATTCTTGAGCAAATCTTATTGCCTTTTTATATATTGATATTGCTTCCTCAAAATTTCCTAAATCATAATTGGTCTCTGCCAAATGATAAAGAGAATTTTGCATGAATTTTTTAGAATTAACGTTTTCCGCAGTATTATAGGCGGTTTGAAAATTTACCAGAGCTGATTCAAAATCATTTTTTTTT
Source organism: Promethearchaeota archaeon (assembly GCA_004524425.1). Next base: position 2,521 of record SDNN01000257.1, on the reverse strand, counting down.
AAGTATAATTTGCCCAGTTGGATCTCATGTTCGGATCTTGAGATCTTATCTTCCAATTTATCATCTATTTTTAATGCTTTTTCTATCCATCTAAATGCTTCATCAATTTTATCTTCAGCTTCACAGAGATCTCCCAAGTTAGTATAAATGATTTTCATATTTTCTAAATCTTCAAATTTTAAAGCAATATTCAAAGCTTCATTATAGGATTCATGAGCTTGTGAATACATCTTTTTATCTTTATAAACTATGCCAATATTGTTAAGAATTGATGATTTTGCTGATAAATTTCCCAATTCCTCCACGATTTTAAGTGCTTCTTGGAAATAAGTGAATCCTTTATCAATCTCACCGAGTTTTAAGTGATATAGCGCTCCAACATGGGTTAAGCGTATAGCCTTACCAGCCAAATTCCCTGTTTTTTTATCTAGTACTAATCCAGCTTCATAATGATCCAAAGCTTTATCGATTTCACCTAATTCCTCATATATTCCACCTATATTAGTCACTGTAGTAGCATAATTTCTGAGTTTTTTAAGATCTTGAAAGATTTCGTTTGCTTCTTCATAAAATTTTATTGCTTTTCTCAAATCTCCATTATAATGATATATATACCCAAGATTATTTAATCCCATTCCCACAAGTAATTCATTCCCTATTTTTTTACCAATTTTAATACACTCATCAATGAAAACTAAGGCATCATTATAGTTTCCTTTTTGCATGTTAATTAAGCCTAAATAGTTCAAATAATCAGCCCTATACTTTAGGCTCTCATTATCTGTTTTTTCTGTTAATTTTAACCCTTTTTGGGCACATTCCAATACCTTTTCATATTTGCCTAATTCATAATATAGTTTTATAGCAATCAAGGTCTTTTTTCTTTCTTCTATACCTGAAAATATTGGCTCCACCCATTTTTCAAAATCAATGGGTTTTGATTTTTGAATGGTTTCTAAATTAATTTTAGGAGGAGAGGTTTTTAAAAAATGAGGCCATAAGACATTTGAAACAAATTCAGCTGTATTGGCTTTAATACAATATACAGGAAAATTATTAGTGCTTTTAATATTTAATAAGATCTTATCGCAAGTAGACATTTCTTCATTTCTTCGTTCATTGCTAGGTAAGATTTCTTGAACATGCGTGTTTTTATCGAAAGCATGATCTATCCATATTAGTTGCTTTAAAGAAGGAAAATTTTGTAGTAAAGGGCCTATATCAAAAGCGTCATTTCCTGAATATCCCATGACTATTAGGGTCGCGTTATCTAATAAATCGTTCACGGTTTCTCTTTTAAATGGTTCAATCGCAAAAGTCTCCCCTTCTTCTTTATCTTTTCCCAGAGAACTTAAAGTGGTGATTAAACTTGATAAAGTTTTTTCACCCGTAATGAGATTCATTTTAGAACCATGAATTTTGTATAAAGGAAAAATACCTTTTTCATAAAGTTCCTCACATTTTCGGTTTTCTAAATAATCCTCTTTCGTAATTAGGGGAAATATCTTCTTATGCTTTGATTCAGGCAAGTTTTGCTTTAAAGCATGTTCTAATAAAAAGTCAAAATTGGTGGTAATTACCGGATGACCATAAATAATTTCCCATGCTAAGAAAAGATGAATTATATTAGGCAAAGTTTTTAATTCTAAATAGTTTAAAAATTCAAGTTTTTTATCAAAATTTCTCCGCATTCTCTCAATTACCATCTCATATCTTATTCCTGGAAGAGATAGTAAGGTTTCAAGCTCCTCTTCTGGTACACTATGCCCTAATAAGATTCGAGAAAAATCATTTGCAGAGGGAACAGAGCTTGGGGCATCCATTGAAATACCTGCTCCTGCCAAGTAAACGATTTTGTCTTCTTTATTTAATATCTCGTCTAATAATATGGGATCTAAAATTTTAGCATTCTTCATTAAATATCCTCTAAAAAAATAATAAGAATTAATAAAAGAAAATTTAAAAACTTATAATTCGATTATTTCTGCTTCCATTTTTTGGGTATCTATTATTGCAAAAGTTGCCTTTCCCGTGAGATAACCACATGCTTCTCCTGGATTTACCACGAGAACTCCATTCTCATTTTTCTTATTAACTATTGTATGAGTATGTCCTGATAAGATGATATCAAATTTATTTGAATTCTCAAGAGCCTCAATTGTTTCACTTTTAGGCATGTGTGAGGCAAAAACTCTCTTTCCATCTAGATTTTTTACTAATTCCATTGAACCATCTACTAATTCACAAATTTGACCAAGATTTTTTCTTAAAAAAACCGGATCACCGTCATTATTTCCGAAAACGCCATAGAAATTCTCTTTTATATTATCTTTCAAATCATCAAACCATCTTTTTGTAAATGGAGAGCAATAATCTCCACAATGAATTAACGCCTCGACATTCCTTTCATTCATTATATAAACAGCTTTTAGTATCTTATCACGACAGTCATGCGTGTCAGAAATGACAGCTAATTTCACTTTAATACACCTTGTATTAAATTCGTTAGAATAAAGTTATT
>SDNN01000056.1 GCA_004524425.1 Promethearchaeota archaeon | reverse complement strand
CCAAGCTCAAGGTTTTTACCTTGTTCCTCGCTGGCACAAAACACTGCGCTCGCAATTGCCCCTATACCGTCCACATCGGCGGGAAAATAGGAAAATTTTGAAACACTGGCAATGGTTAATCCTGTTCTATCGACCAGAATAACCTTTTTAATACCGCTTTCTGATTTAATAATCTTGCTCAAAATATTATCAAAAGATTTTGTATCTATGGACGTTTTATCCACACCTTTAAATTTTCTTTAACTGTTGTTTTAATATTATATTATAATTATATTATATTCAGTCTTTAAAACTATTGTTAAAAACTAAATAAATATAGAAAACTTATCTATAAAAAATTATGTTTTTGATAATGGGCATTAGTTCATATCAGATTTCTTAGGAAAAAAGGGAATTTTTTTTTAAAGGAGGTCATGTTCTTTAATAATTTCTTTATAATGGTCGCGTTCTCGGCGCAATACCTTGATTTCTTTTTTCAGGTCAATGATAGTTTCATTTAAGTTCGATTGGACATCCTCCTTGGAAGAGACTTGTTTATTTATTTGCCTTAGTTGTAATTTAAGATCTGCGATGCTATCAATATGACTTTCATTTTCTTTTTTCAATTTTTCATTTTCTTGAAGTAGGCTTTCTTTTTCCTTCTTAAGTTTATCGATTTCCATCAATTTCTCCACAGAATCCTCTTTAATTTCTTTAACTTCCTCCATTTCCTTGTGAAACGTTTCAATTTTTTTGTCAAGTTCATTAATGAGCGTATCTTTCGTTTCTAGATTTCTTTCAAGTTCATTTATTACACTCTTCAATTTTTGCGACTCACCACTTTCCTTGGAAAATTCTTCTGTCATGGCGTCCATGTTTTTCCTTAATAATTCATTTTCCTCCTCGAGCTGACTACATTTCCCAATGTAGTCTTCCAGATCAGATTTATCGGACACCGTTTCAGAAATTCTCTTTGTAAGTTCTCTAATTTTCTCACTTTTTTCTTCAACGAGCATTTCTAAAGTTTTTAACTCTTCCTTGAGAATTTTATTCTCAAGCTTGTATTGATCCGCATCAATTATTTCCTCATTTAGATTGGCATTAGTTTCTGATTTTGTTTCTAAAATCTCTCCAATTTTCTGTTTTTCTTTTTCATCACTTATCTCCCAGTAAGGTTCAAGATTACCCTCTTTTAATTTAATATAATATTTTTCGAGCAAGTGATCTAATTCCTGATCATCTTTCTTGGGTAGAATTTCATGGGCTATCCTTCTCAAGAAACCCTCGAAATCAGCAGAAAGCAGACCTTCTTCAATATCCTTGTTCGAGAAAAAAGCAGTAATCGCAAACTCTGGCATGCCAATAAATTGTTGCGAGGAAGATCCCGTAAAAAAGCTAGCGATGGTAAAATGTTTTATCTCCATTTGATAAAAGTTAGGCTCTTTTTTGTCCATTCTATGGAGGGTATATATATTCATTAAATCAGATGCTTTAATATCAAACGTTTTGGATATATTTTCAGGATATTGAGATGCGATATAGGCTTCAAAATTTTCATTAAATCCTAAGACCATGATGCCTTTCAATTTCTGACCCTCACGTAGTTTAGATTTTCCAGTAATAATTCTCTAATGATTATTATGATAATCATTACATTTATTTGTTATATTTTTTTTGAATTAAGCTTCTAAAAAACAATGAGAATATTGATAATGATAAACCTTGTTATTATTCATGCCAATTTTTTATTCATTAAAACACGTTTGAGAGGCATTCAATGGTTCTATTCACATCGGTGGCTAAATATGTTTGCTTAAATAAGGAAGCAAAGAACTTGCGGTCTTCGGGATTGAAATACTTGTATCCAAACTTTTTCCATTCCACGTCTCTGTTTAATGGAGCTATTAATGAGATTGATTGATCTTCTACCAAATTCGTGAAATAAAGCGGAATTTCTTCCTTAGTGCTGTTTTTCAAAGTGGATAAGAACACGTTATTTTTCAAGGAACCCCAATCTTTTTCAAATTCGATACAAACTTTTTTGATGTCTAGTTTATTATCCACTATTAACTTAGCAATAGCTTCAATTGCGGTGTTATATGCCGATACACCATTTTTTTGAGTGTCTGGGACTGAAACAATGGTGCTTGGCAACGTTTTTGCATCATTTTTTACTTGAGGCGTGTTATACTCGGGGAGAAGTCTTATTTGATTGAGTCCCATGATATTCTTAACATCCTGAATCAAACCTCCCGAATCGAAAAATTGTTTATTGATAACATATATCATCAATTTTTCAGCATGGACATCTCCAAAATAAGGATAATCTGTTGCAAAAAGAATATATTCAGACCAATCTCGTCCATCGACTGTTATTCTATTGTTATTCTTGAACCATTTTCTAAAATCCCTAAAAAAATTCCCAGCTCCTTCTCCGTGCAGCATTGAAAGATCTCCATAGGTATTAGGTTGAACGATGGTATTATATACCTCATGATCACCAATATTACCTTGCGCGAAATGTGCGATGATAGCTTTAAAATGGGGCAATAAATTAGGATATTTAGACTTTAAAATATCTCGAGTTCCGGAAATTAATTGCCCTATCTTTAAAATTGAGACCTTACCCCTGGTATCAAAAATCACGGGCATGGAGTATTTAGCGGCCTCAACAAGAACTTGAATAGCCTCATCTGAATAAATATTATCAATCCACCCTTCCGAACGAGGATGAAGTTTAAGACCTCTTAATCCTAAAGTTTCTCGCATGTATTTAACTTCATTTACTGCTTTTTGGCCTTCCATGGGGTCAACACGCCCATATCCAATCAATTTCATTGAGAAGGGAAATCGAGTGGTAAATCGCGATACGTTAATATTACTTGCCCGATAGAGAGCCTCGGGGCGTTTATCCCGAAACACATCTTGAAATGGAAAGCAAACCCCTTGGTCAATCATGGTATAAAATTTTGATTTTTCCTTTAAGTCAGAATAACGTAGCTTGAGCTTTTCTAAAGCATTGTATAATGTGTTTGTAAATGGATAAGGGGTAAATGACCAAGAAATTGTACTCGTTTTTCCATCTAATGTAGTGATAAAGGTTTGCTCCCCCGTTTTTTCCCAATCTGCCTTGATTCTTCCTTGTACGTTTCCCCAGAAATCAAAAGTTCCTGATCCAGGAGCAAGTGGATTCATCATGGCGGCTCCATCCACATCTTGACCAAGATGAGAATGAGCATCAATTAGAAAAATATTTTCAATGAATTTTTTTCCATTTTGTTCAATAGTGGCCGTTAACATTGTATAATTCCTTTTACATTGATTATTAATATTTTAAGACAAAAGTCATTCATTCTTTTTTAAGATTAATATAATTAAAAATAAGAAAATCATTTTGTCATTTCTTTAGGGAGTGTAAGTGTTCCAGTAAGGGGATTATTTAATGGATCTTGACAGTACTCAATAGTAAAGTATATTAAATCATATAGTATGTTTGGGTTCTCTCCATTTTTTACTTTATAATCATATAAACTCAATTGATATTCTGCTTCAGTGATGGGGGGCTCAGCATAAGAAACGCTCCCAAAAACTGATTGTAATAAGGGTTTCATGAAAGGAGAGTATAAGAATCCAAGTTCTTGGAGTTCGTCTTTAAAATAGAAAAACATTCTCTGAACAGCCTGAGTCATGTATCTTATTGGTTGATCTTCAGGACCTAAATATTGTTCTGCAAAATCGGGATCATATTTCGCCAGATGTTCTCGAGAAATGTTTTGCGGACGAAATAAAGAAATCAGCCCTCGTTCCACAGCACCTTTTCGATTGTAAGCGATGGTTTCACTTCCCGCGTCAGGAACCCACGTGCCTCGCTCTAGTAGTTTTCTTGCTTTATAACACATGGCTTGAATTAACAACCCCATCCCTATCCGCCGACATATTGAAATTTGAGCATCTGTAACCCTTACTTCAATCGTTCCCCAGTCAGTAAACGGAAACACATCTTGGAATCTCCCATCTTCTAAGCTAGCTTTGGCAATTACTTGTAAGAAATAATCTTGAGCTTGCTTATCCGTGGAAGTCATGTAAGGAATAAAATGTTTGGGATCATTATTGCTAAGCATTGAGTTATTATATTTTAATCTAAGAGATCGAACGCAGTTAGGAGCAGTTATCCTTTGATTTATGATTTTAACTACATCAGTTGGTTTGTTATTTATTATAGGAGAATTAGTGGATAAAGCTATTAAATGAGGGATGAAATTGCGTATCATGCTGTATGCTTGAATCTTTTCTAACTCTGAACGAAAACTTCCAAGATGGTTATGATCCGCTTGAGTGAGCCCTCTCTGATACTCTTTGGCTGCCGGATTTATTCCAGATGCTATAATGTGTAGATCTTTAGGTAATGTCGTTTTAGCTAAAAGAAACATCGTGCTGGCCCAGTAAGCTAATTCCTCGACATATTCACATGGTGGAGTGACCAGTTCTAATATATATGTTATTGCCGTGACATTTCCATCTCGGCCAAAGCAGTCAACATCAACATAATTGCCATCCGATAATTTATATCTAATATCCATGCAATATCCTTTTTCTATATCCTCCTTTCCATAAGGCCTAGCTAAAACTTTTTGTCGTATATAATCAGGGACGGGTAGAAAATCTTCTCTTCCTTGATACAAGATGTCATCCATGATTTTAATGGCCTCCTTCACGATTTCTTTCATTCTATACACCATTTCATCGCCAGGAGGATAATTTCCATAATCATCTGCGACAATTAATTCCATTTCAATGCCATGTGTAAAAGGTAGGGGTGTCCAATACTCTACCTCAGATAGCATTTCCGCCCATGTTCTCTCATATTGCCATGAAAAGACTTCCGTATAATCAGCACCTAAAAATAGATTATCCTTTGATCGATCTATTGAATTTCCTAAGGTAACTCCTGCAGGTAATCCTGCAACCGTGCCCCCGCTCTTTCCTTTTCCAGAATGATCGAATAGATGTGAAAAAGTTCCTTCATTTTTCGAATCTTTATCTTTTTTCTTCTTTTTCTGTTTCTTTTTTTTCTTTTTATTCTTCCCCATTAAATGTTTACCTTCTTTGCAAGGATTTTCTGAATTAATTCCAAGCTTTTATGTTTTGATTTTTCAAATTTTATTTATTAATAATAATAATGGTAAATAAATTTAAACTATTTATTAACATGTGTATCAAGAGCATCTATAACATCCCTAGCTAATTTTTTCATTGATAAAAATTTTAAAAAATTTGGATGAAGTTAAATGAGACTTAGAGTAAATTGCTTGAAGATATCATAATTGTTTATGAATTCATATGACAGGATTAAGTTTATAATTGGTGATGTTGGAAATATCTGCGTTAAATATTCATTTATTTTTCCTCCTTTGAATAAGCTATCGTCGAATTTAATGTTCACATTATCACCAAGAGCATTCTTTAATTGAGAATAGATGTCTTGACTAATAGATTGTTCAGAGGATAAAATTGCCGTTGGTTTTCCCAGGTATGGAATAAAATCTAAATTGAATAGTAAGATTTGGTTATTTTTATGCAAATCATAATCAGTTACTCCAAATTGTTTTAAGGTATTACTTACAATTTTTAATTCTTCTTCAGTTTGTAATGTTTTTGAAGGAAAAATATAGTAAGAAATTGATTTACTGTTGTTAAATTTTAAATCACCATATAACCTATCAAGGAGAGGAAATATGCTGAAATCATAGCCGAAAAGTGAGATATACATCAAATTAAAATTAAATTCATTAGACAGAATATTATTACTTACATTTCCCCCAATTTTGGAAAAAGACTTAATATTTTCATTAATATTTGAAGTAAATGCGTTAAAAAGGTAATACTGGGAAAAAACAGGGGTAGGTTCGAATTTGGTCCTGGTTTCATCAACCATTACATAAATAATGTCGAATAAATCCTCAGCAACCTTATCTTTTGCATTTCTTAGTTCAAATTTGGTTAGCAAAGCGTCAGCTACTTGAGGGGAATCTAATTCTGCCAAGAGATTTATGGCATCCTTATAGAAATCATATTGTTCATTCTTGAAATCGTTTTCATCCAGTTTTAATTCAGAAGATTTTTCAATAATCTCAATGATTTTGTTTATAATCTCTATAGCTTTATCTCTATTATCTTTTTTATTGACGACCTCAAGGATATTAAATAAAATTTTAATTCTTTTTGACTCATCTTCAATTAGTTGAGATATTTGTAATGAAAGTACAATATCTTGGTCGATAGTTTTACCTATCATATTGATTATTAGATTCTCTCGTAAAGAAGGATCGGTAATTAAATAAGCTATCCGAGGAGCCTGTTCAGGATCAAGATCAATTTGATCCAATGCTAACTTTTTTATTAACTCATCTTTTTTTCCGCTTTCTGGCAATGATTTAATGATTTCAATGGCATGATCTAAATTGAAGCTTCCGCAAGCTCTAATCAAGTCATGATATGTATGGATTTTTTCCTCATCATCAGAAATTTGTAAGGCGATTTCTAAGGCATCATCGATATCTTTGTTTCCTAAATATCCCTTGGCGAGTTTTATTAAAATGTTATTTACATCCTTTTCAGATACTTCTAAAACTGGCTCATTTACTTCAATTCCCTGGGCCTTTTTTTCTTGCCATTCCTTTTTTAATGATAAGTATTCATTGTATGCTGCTCTCTTTTCCTTTAACTGATTTTTATAATTTTTTATTTCTTTAGAACTCATTGGAGTTATATAATCTTCGCATTTATAATCATCTTTTTCTAATTGAAATTTCATTGAGTATTTCTTCAAGATTTTTTTTAATTTACTCTTAGGGACCTCATCTCTGATTCTTTTAACTTTAACAATATACTCAACTAATTTTAACCAATCAATCGCAATTGTGAATTTTCCATATCCATCAGATAACGGAGTTAATGAAATGTTAAATTCTTTCATTTCATTAGCATTGAATTGAATCTCATTTTCAAGCTCTTCAGGAATTTTAAGATTTAGATTCTCTCCCATAATTTTAAATAAAAATTTCTCTTCGCTCTTAAAAAGATTCATTGCTTGAAAAGAAATCATGTTTTCAATTGAAGGAATTAACAAATTATGAGGGAATCTGGTGAAATTTACAGAAATAGCATTAATCTGATTTTCGTTTGACATGATAAAAACTCATTTCATATTCCATATAGCATAAATTTATTTTTCAAAATTACAAATGTTATTTTAGCTTTAAGATTTGCTTCTACAAAATATACATTTGAAGATATAAATCTATAATCTTAATTTTCATTTAAGAAATTATTGAATTATTAAAAAAAATGAGGAAACGTATTGGCACCATAAAAAATTAATAAAGCTATTTTCCCTTGCGTCTGTTTCTACTAATATACTCCCTTAAATCTTCAACTAATTTTTCATCATCATAGTCCGGCCACAGATCATTTCTGAACTTAAACTCAGCATAACTAGCATCCCATAATAAAAAGCCTGAAATTCTCATCCCATCTTCCATGCCAGTCCGAATGAGATAATCAAGTTCAGGAAATTGATTGGTGTATAGATAATTTTTGATTAATATTCGGTCAATTTTTTCAGGATTTACTTTATCATTTATTATTTTTTTTACCGCATCAACTATTTCAGCTTGACCATCATACATGATTAATACATTAACAAATGCCTTATCGTGATCTTTTGTGTATTCTTCAAGCTCATGGATTTTGTCTCTCACATCCTGTGGCAATAATTCTAACCTTCCAAGTACTTTAAATCTGACTTTTTCATCCGTAACTATCGGTTCATTCTTAACTGTTTCAACAGCTAATTTTATTATTTTGTAGATGTAATCTAATTCTTCAGTAGATCGCTTCACTGCATTTTCCAGTGATAGAGCATATAAGCTTAAATATTTAACTCCCGCATGAAACATGCTTACTAATATTTTTTTAACTGTCTCGTATCCAGCTAAATGCCCCCTATTACGGGAAAGGTTATTTCTTCTTGCCCATCGTCTATTACCATCAGGAACAATTCCAACATGGCGTGGTAATTTATCTTTCGGTAATGTTTTTAATTCATTTAACCAGAAATCCTCTTCTTTTTTTACTTTATCTTGTTTATTTGCATATGTTTTTTCGACTTTGGTTGATTTTTCGATTTTTCTAACACCTATTCAAGTTGATAAATAAATGATATGAAATTTCAGTTTACGATTTTGAGGAAACTTGCTAATTTCCTCTTTTTAGTTTTTCGAATATTTCTTTTTAGTTCTACGATCATTCCGAATATTGAAGGTAATATAATTATAATAATATTAGTGAATGAATTTATATATTTTGCTTTAAAGTTAGCAGTAGCGTATCTACTTATTAAATATTCATGACAACAAAATCAAAGAAAAAAAATATTCTTTCCTAAATGAAATAAGCATTTTCTCCTTGTTTTATTACTATAAATAATCAATTATTTGTTAAAATTGTTAAAATGCTGAAAAGTCTTAAAATCTTTTTAAACAGCAAAAAATTTATGTTTAGAAAATGATTTTAATTAAACAAGTATTTGATCAAAGAGTTAATTTTTACAAAAAACTAATTTTCCCATGTAAGGGGAATAATAAGTTAAATAAATTAAAATAATAAAAGATTAAATTAAAAGACTCAACAATTGGGGATAAGCATCATGATTTCTGATGATTTTTTATTCACGGATATAGGCATTGATTCTGTTAGTTTTCATGCACCTCGACATTTCGTAGATATTGAGGAATTAGCTGTTAAAAGAAACGTTGATCCCAATAAATATAAGAAGGGATTATTGCTAAAAGAGATGCGTTTGCCGGAAGTAGATGAAGATATTATATCAATGGGGTTGAAGGCAGGATATAATGCACTCCGTCGAGGAGGAATATCACCTAAGGAGATAGATGCAGTTTTTGTAGGAACTGAAACAATAACCTATGCAGTGAAATCTGTATCTAATATATTTGCAGAGATGTTAGATATCCCCGCTAATTCTTTAACCCAAGATATTTATAATGCCTGTGCAGGTGGTACGTTAGCAATTCTTAATGCGATTGGATTAATCGAGAAAGGGGTAATAAATAAAGCATTAATCATTAGCGCAGACATCTCTTCTTACAAATTAGGATCTCCAAGTGAAGCCACTCAAGGTTCTGGTGCAATTGCCTTTATAATTTCTAAACATCCTCGTGTAGCTACCTTTAGTAAAAAGTTTGGTAAAGTATCGGGGAACGTGAATGATTTTTTCAGACCACCTAATGAAGTAAACGCCAAAGTGTTTGGTCATTATTCTGTTGACACTTATCTTAATTTTCAATTAGAAGCATATGATGATTTAATTAAAAGTATCGGAGATTTTTCGGCGGATTATTACACCTTTCACGCTCCATACTCAAAATTACCGTTAAAATGCATGCAGCATATTATCATGAAACGGTGGGTAAATCATATTAACAATTTACCTAAAATCGATCGAAATGATTTAAAATCATCTCTATTAAAGAAAATTGATTATTTTCTGCATGATGTAACCGTTTTACCTGAATACATTTACCTTAAGTTACAAGAAAAAGGATTCTCTTCAGGAAGATTAGAGAAGTGGGCTCATTGGGTAAATTTAAATGTAAAGGAAAAACTATTTCCTCAATTGCGAGTTCCTATGCATTTTGGAAATATGTATAATGCCGCTGTCTGGTCTCAAATTCTCTATATTCTTGAAAATTATGCTCACATGAATGATACAATTTATTTTGGATCTTATGGTTCTGGCGCGACCTGCATATCTGGATTATTGAAAGTTAAACCTGATTTTAAAAAAGTAATAAAACATGGTCCAAAAATAAATGATTACATTAAATATAAAGAAAAAAAGAGCGTTCAAGAGTATGAGCTAATTAAAAAGGGTGATTATGTAAATAAAGCTCTATTAGGATATATATGTGAACATGAATTAAATGAGCATCGAGGATTTACATTACATTTCTGTGATGAAGGATGTATTATTCCTAATATTGATGGTCTAAATCATTGTCCAAAAGGACACACAGGTTTTTATGAGAGATTTTTTCCACTTTATGCAAAATTAGATTCAAAACCCATGGTCTGTCCAAATATTACCGACTTGAGGTATTTAAAGAAAGGATTGGTTAGATTAGCTTGGAATGTTCAAAAAGGTAATTCCTTGGAATATGAAATTAGGAGAGTAAGTGATAAAAAACAAAAGGATTATAATGCAGTAGGCTTACTGAATTGGGTTCCACTCTATATCCCTGTCCATAAAATTTATTAAACATTTTAGTCCTAATTAAACATGATTATGAAATAATTAACCAAATTTCAATGCATTTATATTATGATTCCTTATTAATCCTTTAAAATAATTTTAGTTTAAATTAAACCATTTAAAGTGAAAATAATGAAAGAAATCAATTCAAACATCTCAGGATTTTATAGATTATCCATAGAAGAACGTCAAGATTTTCTAATCAAGACTTTCAATTTACAGAAAAATGAAATTAAAATTCTACAAAATATAGGATATTTCAATGCTTCTGAGTTGAACACTTTAATCGAAAATGTAATCGGAAGTTATCAACTTCCAATGGGTATTGCATGTAACTTTAAAGTTAATGATAAAGATTATTTAATTCCTATGGTTATAGAAGAATCCTCGGTTGTAGCTGCAGCTTCAAACGCTGCCAAATTTGCTAGAAAACACGGAGGGTTCTATTCTGATAATGTCAACTCCGTCATTTTTTCTCAGATTCAAATAACAAAATTACAGGATATAAATAGTGCAAAAGAAAAAATACTTGCACATAAAAGTGAATTATTAAAAATTGCTAATGATCAAGATCCTTTTCTAAATGAATTAGGAGGGGGGGCTTTTGATATTGAAATTAGAGAAATTAATACAAATAAAGGAAAGATGTTAATAGTTCATTTATTAGTAGATGTGTTGGATGCCATGGGTGCTAATGTTGTAAACACCATGGCTGAAGCCATTAGTCCTTATATTGAAAAACTATGCAATGGTAAAATATATCTAAGAATTATTTCTAATTTAGCAACCCATCGCATAGCAAGATCAGAAGCCACTTTTGATAAAGAATTGCTTGGTGGAGATGAAGTAGTAGATGGGATATTAAATGCTTATGAGTTTGCTCATGCTGATCCTTATAGGGCAGCGACCCATAATAAAGGTATAATGAATGGAATAGTAGCTATAGCCTTAGCGACAGGAAACGATACTCGTGCGATTGAGGCAGGAGCTCATGCCTATGCATCATTAACGGGACGATATTTACCATTAACTAATTTTAAGAAAGATAAAAATGGAAATTTAACAGGAAAAATTGAATTACCTCTCGCTTTAGGAATAATTGGTGGTATGACAAAAATCCATCCAATGGCACGCTTAGCATTAAAAATACTTAATGTTGAAAGTGCGAATGAACTTTCTCAAGTTGCCTCAGCTGTCGGTTTAGCCCAAAATGTAGCTGCATTAAGGGCATTGGCTTCAGAGGGGATTCAAAAAGGTCACATGTCTTTGCATTCCATAAATATCGCAAAATTAGCGGGAGTGCCTGATGAATTGCTTGAACAGGTTGCTAATAGATTAATTTCTGATAATATCATACGTGTAGATCACGCAAAAAAGATATTAAATGAAATTTTGAAGGATAGAAAGGATTAATTATGTTGCAATTCTCATCTCTTATAATTTAATTATTTCTTTCTCTCCATTAAATTCTAATTGTACTCCACTTGGTATTTTTTTAATATCTATTTTATCCATCATCGGAATATCAGAAATAATCGCTCCTACAGCTATTATAGTTTCAGCATTTTGATTGATTATGGCTAATGGGGCAACATCATTTTTATATAATTGATAAATGATATATGACCCTACTGTAGAACCTTTACCATATGGAAATACAAATATTTTTTTCGCTATGGAGGACCCATTGAGAGAATGCCGTTTTGCGATAATCTTTCCGGTTTTTGGATCAATATCTCCCAGAAATGAAATGGGTTCTAGACTAACTAAAGTCTCACCTTTTACATTTCCAGGTACTATACACTTTCCTTTAATCTGCATTTAACAAATCTTCTCTGCATGTTAGGATGCTCTTTAATTGAGATAAATTTTGTGTATAATGAGCACATTTAGTAGAATCTGTGCCTAAACATTTTATCCCTAATTTCTCGATCGGCATTACAACAATACACGTATCTGAGAAAATTTTAACATTAGAAGGGATTTTTTTTATTTTCCTCTTGATTTCTCTTGAAGTGAAAACCCATATTTCTTTTTCTGTAGTGGATTTTTTTAATATTTCTTGTATTTCCTCATAAGAACAATGCGGGCATCCAAATGTGATAATATCAGGATTTTCACCATTTGTTAATTTATCTTGAATTTGCTCCAAATCCTGTCTTGAAACATTAATAATCTCTGGTTTTTCGGCAATTTTTACTTCTGGTGTAATGTTGGGAATCATGAACATTGCAACCCCTCCCCCAGCAGCGCTTCCTGCGCCTAAAGCCTTTAATTGAGACCAATTCGCTTTTTTTATTCCTTTAATAATCGGGATTTTATTTTTAGAAATTTCTCCGATATGATATCCCAGCAATGAGAATTCAAAATCAGATAAATTATAATTTATTTCAAATTGAATTTGAGCAATTCTATTCTCTTTCAGATGAAATCCATAATTTGGCGTTTTTCCAATTAAAGCAGATGAAAGTGCAGAAGGCCCGCCCTCTCTATTTGTCATTGCTCCAAGTACAGAATTGGCAAATACTACTGCAGACGATTCAGACCATGCTATATGAGAACCTTTCTTAGGAACTAATCCTGCAAGATATGGAGTACAAGTACAGCTTTCTTTAATTCCCATTGATGTTAATGCCTTAATAATTCTCAACTGCTTTTCAGCAAAGTCCTTTGGTATTCCAATTTTTTCCCAGTCTTCTAAATCCATGCCTGCTGGATTCATCCAACTCTCAACAGCTACGTTAACTTTACTCTTAGACCAATCTTCCAGAAATTCAAGACCAGCATCTCCAATTGTTTTATATGAAATTCCAGAAATCTGAGTAGATTCAATGGGAATGAGGCGATCAGCATTAAAAATATCTCCTATTGATACAAGGATCCTCATTGCTTTTGCTTTTATCTCACCTTGGTTACCATCTAAAATTTTTTCTTCCTCTTTAGTCAAGTACACTAAAGATCCACCTTATTATACCCCTTATTATCCATTAAAGGTTTTGTAGCATCGATGCCCCATTTACATGTAATGCTATTTTCAGAAGAAGGATCAAGCGAGGAGCCTTTAGAATTTGGAATAAAAATAATATCTTTATTAGGTTGAACTCGTGTAGCAATAGCCCATTCAACATCATCATAATTATGGATATCTATATCATCATCTACGACTATCACTCTTTTCAAACTCGGATGTGCAGCTAAAGCAGCTAGAATGGCATTATTTGGATCCCCTTGTGTTCTTTTTTTTATTTGAACAACAGCATGCAGCCAACAACATCCCCCTTGAGTAAGAATAATATTTTTAATAGTGGGTACTGAGTTGGAGATCAACTTAAATATTCTTGGTTCCTGAGGAACTCCCATGAGCATTCGATGTTCATTTCCTCCTGGAAGGATTGTCCTAAAAATTGGATTATCTCGAAAATATAACGAATCTACTTCTAAAATAGGTTGTTGTCTGACTATGTCGGCTGTTTCAGTTAAGTCAATAAATGGACCTTCTTCAGCCATCTCTTTTGTGATTCTTGCTTCCATAACAAATTCTGCATTCGCAGGAACAATAATATCATTGCTTAGTTTATATACATCTAAACCACCCATGAAGGTAGATGCTAATTTTAATTCATCTAATCTTGGACTTGAAAATGATGAGCTAATTTCAATGGATGGATGTACCCCAAATATGACAGAAACATCCAAATCGGTTTTTTCTTCCATGGCGTTCATGTAAGCTTTATCCAAATGTCTTTGTGAGACAATTCTTATTGAAAATTTATTTCCCCCTAAGTACATCATCCTATGGAAAGACATGTTCATTCTATTTTCATTAGGATATTTAGTAATCACAATGCTCGAAGTGGTGTATTTTTTCCCCGCAAAAAAATCAATTAATGGTAGATATTTATCTAAAATTGTACTATTGTTAAGTTCAATCTTGTTTTGTAAAAATGGCGCCTCATTGACTTCTTTATAATCCATTAGATCGTTAAGTTTATTTATGATGTATGGTATAATCTGATCTTTATCAATTCCTAAAGCGCTGGCAAAAAGATTTCTATTACTGATCAAACCAGATACTATGGGAAAATCAAAACCTTTAACATTGAAAATTGTTGGAATTTCTTGATTTTCCTTTATTTT
>SDNN01000055.1 GCA_004524425.1 Promethearchaeota archaeon | reverse complement strand
TCCAACTCAATCCCGATCACCGATTTATAAGCTGCCCAGGCTAATTCAGAGCAGTAATATCCATCTGGTGCAATTTCAGGATCGGCAGTATCTACACCCACTTGTTTTCCAAGCCAATTCCAATCATAACCTTCATCTGTGCCTATTTTAGACGTGGCAAAATTAACAATTGCGGATCGTTCAGAGGAGGATAAGGTTCCGCCACCAGGTTTTAGGACTCTGATTGCGACGACATTACCTGCATGATCATTGACAACCGTGTTATATCGAGATGTCCGCAGACCATCACCATCATCATCTTTAGTGGAATGAACTACCCATGTCTCGCCTTGTGGAACCCACGTACCTTCTTCTGTAGCCCATATCTCATGATATCCAGCTACTCCGCCGATAATGACGGTATGGGACCACTTTCCTGGAATGAGAAAATCAAAGAATGTATCATCAGTCCCGAGAAGCACGATGTCTCCAGGTAATAAATTATTGGGGCTCATCGTGTTGCTTCCACTACTAGCAAAAGCTACTGCTAATTCAGAATCCTCTTCCGAATCAGAGCTTCCTGAGTCAGTTGCAGCAACAGGTGCAGCAGTCATCGGAAGCATGCTTATGATGAAGATACCAGCAAGAATTATCACGGTAGAGGTCAAGAGGATTTTCTTTTTTATAGTTAGATTTATCATTTTTAACAACAATTTCTCCGTTATAAATACAAACAGAATTTTGTATTTGATAATTATTGGATCGACCAATTATTTAACATTTGCTTACAGAAATGTAAAAGAAGTATCACTCATGGTCGTTGAGGAGGTTCGAGAATGGATTAGTTAATAGTCTATTTAAATGAGCTAAATTAGTTTTAAAACATTTAGAATTCGATGATAATTTTTTTATTAAAAACAATTATAAAAATTAGAAATTTATATAACACATAGAGCATTGTGCTCAGTGAAGGTGGTAAAGATCAATATTGGATTATTCATTTGCGATTGTGGGAAAAATATTAGTGGGGTAATAAACAATCAAAAATTAATTGAACATTTTAATAAATATCCTGATGTTCATGTCCTCAGAAATCAGTATTTGTGTTCAGAATCAGGGTTAAATGAACTCAAAGAGGAGATTTCCGAAAAGAAAATTGACCGCGTAGTGATTGCTGCTTGTTCTTTCAAGTTGCATGGTCAATTATTCAGAAGGACGATTGAAGAAGTGGGTATCAATAGATTTTTGATCTCATTTGCAAATATTAGGGAACAGAATTCCTGGGTTCATCCAACGGAGCCCGAAAAAGCGACTCAAAAAGCAATCGATCAAATTATCATGGCAATTGAGCAAGTTAAATTATTAAAGCCTTTAGAAGTACAGTACTCTAATGTTACTCCCTCTACATTGATAATAGGTGGAGGTGTTGCAGGAATAAAAGCAGCAATGGTTATTGCAGATGCGGGATATAAAGTATACTTGGTAGAAAGAGATTTAACCATAGGAGGTCACATGGCCTTATTTGACAAGACATTCCCAACACTAGACTGTAGCATATGCATTTTGGGTCCTCTCATGAGCGAAGTAAATGATCATCCGAATATTGAATTGATAACGTATGCAGAAATTAAGAAAATTACAGGATATGTGGGAAATTTTGATGTGGTAATCGAGAAAAAACCCAGATACATCATCGAAGATGAATGCGTCGGTTGTTTTGATATTTGCAGAGATGTATGCCCCATCGATGTTAAAGACACCTTTTTTCCTCGAAAAGCCATCGACGTTCCCTATCCACAAGCTATTCCTTTATATCCAAATATCTTAGAAGAATATTGCATTGGATGTCAAGCATGTGCTCAAGCATGTGATAGGGATGCCATTGATTTTGATCAGGAGGTTGAAGAAATTGAGATTAAGGTGGGCTCAATAATCGTTGCCACTGGCTTTGAAACTTTTGATCCCTCATTGCTTTCCGAATTAAATTATGAAAAATACGCTGACGTTATAACTACCATGCAAATGGAACGTTTATTAAATAATGACGGACCAACAGGAGGCAGAGTGGTTAGACCATCTAATGGCATGATTCCTAAAAAAGTCTCATTCATATTATGTGTGGGATCTCGAAATAAACAAATACATCGAGAATATTGCTCTCAAGTCTGCTGTAATGCGGCCATTAAACAAGCAGTTTTAATTAAAAAAGAGCACCCTGATACACAAATTATTATTTACTATAATGATATTAGAGCAGTTGGAAAAAACTGTGAAGAGTTCTACAATCGATCCAGAGAAGTATTTGGGGTAAGATTCATTAAGAGCAACGTTTCTGCTGTTTTGAAAAGTGATACTTCTGATGAGTTATTAATCCGCGGAGAAGACGTAATAAGTAATGCTATTTTTCAACATGCATCTGACTTGGTGGTTTTAGCCGTTGGTGCAGAGCCTTCTAAAGGTACAGATGAATTAAGCCAGATATTAAACATTTCCCAGGATCCTTACGGATTCTTGCTTGAAAAACATTTAAAGGTTAAGCCTTCCGAAACCTCAGTAAATGGGATATTTCTTGCAGGAATGATTCAAGGACCTAAAGACATTCCATCCAGCATCGCACAGGCAGAAAGTGCGGCAGCAAAAGCAATTGCTCTCATTGCCAAGGGAAAGGTGGAATTAGATCCTCATGTCGTATATTATGAGCCGGATAAATGTACATTATGCCGATTATGTGAAAATATATGCATTTATAATGCGATAAAAATTCAAGACAACAAGCTGGATATCATTCAAGCCAACTGTTCAGGATGCGGAGCTTGCGCTGCCATGTGTCCTGAAGATGCTCTCTATATACCTGGCTTTACCAGAAAACAAATATTAGCTCAAATCGAACCTGTTCTAAAGGAAAAGAAAGAGTTTCCTTTAATAGTTGCCTTTTTATGTAATTGGTGTTCATATTTGGGTGCTGATCTTGCAGGGACCAGTAAAATAACCTATCCTACAAACATTAGGACAATACATGTCATGTGTACTGCGATGCTAAATCCGTCTCTAGTATTTGAAGCTTTCTTTCATGGTGCAGACGGAGTTCTTATCGCCGGGTGTCACGAACAAGATTGCCATTATGGAGAGGGTTTTATCAAAGCTAAAACGCGATATGAAAGCATTAAAGAAATACTAGCAGAAGCAGGAATAAATGAACACCGAGTAAGAATTGAAAGCATCTCTGCCGGAGAAGGTGAAAAATTTGCTAAGGTAGTGGCAGAGTTCAAGGAAGAAATAAAAAAATTAGGTCCTATAAAACCAGGAGAATATAAACGACCAGTTATTTTAGAAAAGAAGGAAAAAGAAAAGGCAAAATTGGATGAAATATGAAAGATTTTGTTAATTATTGGAATGCCTTGAACTATGCATTCATTAAGTATGGGGATTTAAAACGCAAATCTGGAGAAATCCCATACATCATCCACCCTATAAGGATTTCCTCAATTTTACGCGCTGTTGGCTTTTCAGAATTTGATGATGAAGAATTAATGATTGCCGCCCTTCTCCATGATTTAGTCGAAGATACTGATGTAAATATCGATGAAGTCAAAGAGAAATTTGGTGATAAAATAGCCTTAATAGTAAACCAACTTACCATTCAAGATAAAGATCTTAAAGAAGAATACTTAGAAAACCTAAAACATGCCTCTCGAGAATCAAAGATCATTAAATTAGCAGATCGTTTGGATAACTTACTTGACATGCCAGAAAATTTATGGTCTAAAAAAAGACAAAAACAATATGCAACGCAAGCAAAAATCATACTGAAGAATTGTGGAGATGCCCATCAAGAACTTGCATCAAGATTAAAAACAGAAATAGATGAAATTTTAGGTAAATGATAGTTTATTCATCATGTTACTGAAACAAGAATTCTATAAATCTTATTAATGGAATTATGTTATCATAACATAATAAGAGGAATAAATTCAATATTTTATATCAAAACCATCATGAGAATAAGAGCAATTACCATAGGGCAAAATATTCCTATTTTATACGAATCGCTCGAGATCCAAGATTTTTTAGAAAACAAACTTGAGAAATATTATGTCTTTTACCGAGAATTAATAGAAGAATTTCGAAATAATAATATCCCGGTTGATTCAAAAAGAATATGTTCTCAACCGCTTATAAATCATGAAGAACAATTAGCTCATAGAAAAGACGTGCAGCAGACTCTTTTACTTTTGCATTCTGAATTAGAAATATTGCAAAAAATGTGCAAGAAATATGAAATTGATTATTTTGCCTGCTGTACCATGCTTGCAGAAGAATTAAAATCTTTTGGGATATATGAAAAGCTATTATTAAATGATTTTGATAAATTATTAAAGGAATTTCCCAGGTTTTTTACTTCTTTACCGATTATCTCAAAATCAGTAATTAATCTTTCTGCTTTAAAGGCAGGAACTAAAATTATCAAAAAATTATCAGAACCAGATCCCTTGAACAATTTAAGATTTTGCATCAGTTGTAATGTTCCTGCGAATACTCCATTTTTCCCGGCTGCATATCATAAAAATTCGGAAAAAGTAGCATTTTCAATCGCAATAGAAATGGCAGATGAAGTGATAAACATCTTTCAGCAAGAATCTTCAAGCATGGTGGACGCAATAAATAACTTAAAAAGAAGATTTAATGAAATATATGACCAAGTGTTGAGAATTTGTGAGAAAGTCAATAAAAACTATGATTTAGAATTTACAGGAATGGATTTTTCCCCCGCGAGTTATCCTCAATTAGAGAGGAGCATCGGGTCAGCAATAGAAAACCTGGGAATAGAGTATTTTGGTTCCCATGGAACCTTGTTAGGTGTCGCATTAATCACGAATTCCATTCCAAAGAAAGAAAAAATCATCGGATTCTCTGGGTTCATGCAACCAGTTCTCGAGGATTTTATTTTAGCGAAAAGAGTTCGCGAAAAGAGACTAAGATTGGAAGATCTCTTATTATATTCAACCGTTTGCGGTACTGGACTAGATTGTGTTCCCTTACCAGGAGATATCACCGAAAGAGAATTATTCCATATAATTTTAGATCTTGGCACAATTTCAATTTTATATAATAAACCACTTACAGCGAGATTGATGCCCATTCCTGATAAATTCGCGGGTGATGATATTGAGTTTGATTTTGAATATTTCTCAAGTTCAAAAGTGATGGATTTCAAAAGATTAATAGTACCCAATAAAAAGGATTTATTCCGTGGAAATGAAAGTTCACTCAATTTTGAATTGCTTTAATAACATTTTTTAGAGTAATTATCTAAATCAATTAATGAAAACAAAATATATGATCATCAAAAAATAAAGGAATTCATGACTAAATATCAATCTAAACTAAAGGATTCAAAGGAAATGCTGTTTTTCAATGAAGCCGTGGAATATTTCCACCGATTTGAAAGAAAAGATTTAATATTCAATCAAAATGCAGAGAATTTAAATCCTAATCAATTAAGAGATCAGATGCTTGAAGAATTAAATAAATTAAGAGACATTATAGCAAATCATCCGGATATTAAGCTTGAAAAACTATCAGATGAAGAAAAGTCGCATTATTCTCGGTTTATCAAATTTTATAGTGCTTGCCCTATCTGCGGAGAGTTAAACCATTATCATAATCTAAAGAAATTATTTTTTGATGATGATAATGAAAATATTAAAGAAAAATTAATTCTGTTCATGAATTTAGGGGAAAAATATAGCAAAAAATTAAAGACATTCAACATTGATATTGGAATTCCTTGTTGTAAATGCTTTAAGGAACTTTTTGATGAAGATCTAGGATAGATCAATTCATTTCCCCGAAAATCACTAGTAAAAAGCGCCTTTTGTCTTATTTACCTTCTAATTATAAAATATTAGAAAAAAAAATATTTAGTAGTTCATTTGTATTTTATATTAAGGTTTACTAGTATCATACTTACTCAACTATTATTCAAAAAGGGATTATCATGGATTTAAGGGATAAAGCAAGTAAAAGAATAAAAAAACTTCGCAGAAGATATCTTGATTATACTCCTTATATTTCCATCCAAAGAGCAAAATATTATACTGAAAAATGGAAAGAAACTGAGAGTCTAAACCTTCCAATGGGAGTCCGAGTGGCGCTTTCCATGCGCCATGTATATGAGAACATGGATTTTAACATAGATACCGATGATCGAATAATGGGCACGTGGACGGAAAACTTTCTTGGGATTCCAATAGATATTGAGAGAGGTTTATTCAACGGAGTATTTGAAATCGAATTTGATAAAAAGGAAATGAAGAAGTTTGCCAAAGAAGGAAACAAAAAACTTATCGGGTTTTTAGAGAAAAAAAATATTAGCGCTATAGAGTTGATAAAGCATACCAAAAAAATTGGAGCAGCAATGCCCGCCCTTGGGACTGACACCCTTGATAATAGGAAGATAAATCCATATCAAATAAAAGAAAAAGATAAAGAAATACTTCTGAAAGAATTACTTCCCTATTGGAAAGGAAAAACTATAGCTGAGCAGCTTGATGAAGAATTTAAAAAAAATGAGATTTATCCTGGAGAATTCGAGGATTTTATTGAAAGCTTGCCGCGAACCACGGCACAAAATGATATGGTGACTTCTCTTGGTTCGGCGCTGGGCGTATGGCAAGGGCATTTAATTCTTGATCATGAAACCCCCATAAAAAAGGGCCTTCTTAAAATGTTAGAGGAAGTAAAGGAATTAATAAAAGATAAAAAATATTCAACTAAAAAGGAATTAGACTTTTTAAAATCCATTGAAGTCGTATATGAGGGGCTCATAATTTTTTCTAAAAGAATTGCGGAAAAGGTGGAAGAAGAACTTAATAAGTCATCAAATCCAGAAAGCAGAAAATTTTTAAAACAAGCATTAGCAATTTGCCAGAATGTACCCTTATATCCCGCTAAAACGTTCAGGGAAGCGGTTCAGTCCTATTGGACAGTGAAAATAGCCGTAGAATTAGCCGTGCCCTTTAATGTTCATGCCCCTGGAAGATTAGATCAAATTTTCCATCCATTTTATATTAAAGATTTTAAGAATGGAATGATAAGGAGGGAAGAAGCTCGTGAATTATGTGAAGAATTGTTTTTAAAGATCATGAGCCATAACATGCGTCCCTATTCAAATGCATCATCAGAATTTAGTCAAAGATATGAAGGATCTGAGCCAGTTACTCTTGGGGGTCTTAACGAATCAGGAGAGGATGCAACAAATGAATTAACTTATATAATGCTTGAAGCAGCTGATAGATCAAAAGCCTCATTAAACTTTGCCGTGCGAATCCATGAACATACCCCTGAAGAATTGTGGATGAAAATTGCTGATTTACATTATCATGGAGTATCCAGCGTGTCTCTCATGAACGATGAAATTTGCCTCCAATCTCTGAAAAATAGAGGCTTTTCTGATAAGGATGCATTGAATTATGCCATAACGGGATGTGTAGACATGTGCGCCCCTGGGAAAACAGGAGGTGAAGGATTCTCATCAATTCTTTTATGTCGCACGTTAGATATGGCACTTCGAAATGGAGATGCTATGACTTTAGTAGGACTTGTGAAAGATGTGGGAGTTAAAACGGGAAGTTTAGATTCTTTTAAAAATTTTGAAGAGTTTCTTAATGCCCTCTTCGCTCAAACAGACAACATGATTAAAAAAATAGTTGATGCTTCTATCATTAGGGATGCACTTTATGCTAAAAACTTGCCCGCTCCAACCATATCAGCATTCATGCAAGGTTGTATTGATAATAGGAAAGATGTCACTGAGGGGGGTGCTCATTATGATTGTGAAGGAATTTTATTCATGACTAGTATTGCTAATACTATTGATTCTTTGTATGTAATTAAAAAATTGGTTTTTGAACAAAAAAAATTCAGCTTACAAGAATTACTTGATGCTGTCGATAACAATTTTGGCAATGGTTATGAATGGATTCACAAGTTAATAATGGAACTAGAGGGAAAATGGGGAAATGGATATCCTGAATCAGATGAACTTGCAGAAAGAGTCACGAGACACATGTTTGAAGAAACCTATAAGTATAAAACGTTTAAAGGTGGATTTTTCGCTCCTTTCATAAATAGCATGACCACCCACACGTATGATGGACGAATTTCAATCGCCACTCCTGATGGGAGATTTGCAGCAAGACCATTTGCAGCAAGCTGTAATCCATATAATGTTGAAAATAATGGTCCGACAGGAGTATTACGATCTGTCTCAGCACTTCCATATGAACACGTCATGGGCTGTGCGGTTAATATTCGAATGCATCCCTCTGGGATCGGAAAAACGGATGAAGCGAAGAGAAAATGGATTTCACTAATAAAAACCTATTTTAAATTAGGTGGTGAACAATTACAACCCACAGTTGTTTCCACAGAAGTGCTCAAAGCTGCTCAAGAAGATCCAGAAAGTTATCGAAATATTATTGTAAAGGTTGGAGGCTATAGCGCATATTTTACTGATTTAGGCAAAGAAATTCAAGATGAAATAATTTCGAGAACTGAACACGATAGAGTCTAAAAAATCCAGAATTTATTAACTATTTTGCTTATTTTTAAATTATAGGTATTAATTTTTATAAATCATATTTTTGCTTGTTAAATGGAAGGCATTGTTTTTGATATTCAGCATTATGCAGTGTACGATGGACCAGGAATAAGAACAACCATATTCCTAAAGGGGTGTCCATTGCGTTGTTTATGGTGTCACAATCCAGAATCTCAAAAATTTAAACCCGAAATATCATATTTCAAAGAAAAATGTGAGTTATGTGGTTTATGCGTGGATGCGTGTCCTAATGATGCCATTAAGTTAAATAAAGAAGGGGTAGTAAGGAATGATGATTTGTGCATTTTATGTGCTAAATGTGTAGAAGCATGTCCCAATGATGTGATGGAATTAGTCGGAAAATTAATGCCCGTTGATCAAGTCGTTGAGATTGCAGGTAGGGATAAAGCTTTTTATGACACATCTGGAGGAGGGATTACTATTTCAGGCGGAGAACCTACGATGCAATTAAAATTTTTATTAGCTCTCCTTAAAAATTTTAAAGAAAAAGGAATTCACACCGCTATAGAGACATGTGGATATTTTAATCAGAATATAATTTCCAAACTCGTTAAATTAGTTGATCTTTTTCTTTTTGATATAAAACATGTGGATTCAAAAATACATCAGAAATTTACGAAGGTTTCCAATGAAAAAATATTAGAAAATTTTAAGATAATCCTTTCAAAGGTAGGGAGTGATAGAATTGTTGCACGTATACCCATTATCCCGGGTGTCAACACGGATATGAACACAATTGAAAATATTGCTATTTTTTTAAAGAATACAAACTACATGGGACCTGTTCATTTAATGCCCTATAATAAAATGGCAAAAACTAAATATGAAAAAGTGGGCATGGGGCATTTATATAGAGATATGGGAGATTTAACAGAAGAAAAATTAGAAGAAATTATACACAAATTTGAGCAATATAATTTTAAAGTTGTATGTAATCGATAAAGTCAATTTTTTCAATAGAAATATTTTTTTTCAAAATTGAGATAATGGAATAAATCTTACAATAAATAATAGTTCACATTCATTATCATTATATAAAAATGTTAAAATAGTTTAAAAAACAATATTTATCTTGAAAATATTAAGATTGAGATGAATTAATTTTGGAAATTATAGATAACGCAAGTGAACGAATAAAAAATATTCGTAGAAGGTTTCTTGATGATAAAACTCTAATTTCTATTGAAAGAGCAAAATATTACACTGAAAAGTGGAAAGAAACTGAGGGAAGCAATTTACCTAACGGTGTTAGAATTGCCTTATGTATGAAAAATGTTTACGAAAAGATGCAAATCTATATAGACCCAGACGACCATATTGCTGGCAAATGGACAGAAAGTTTTCTTGGCATACCCATCGATATAGAGCGTGGTATATGGAATCTAATACTCGAGACTGAAATTGATAAAAAAGCCATGAAAAAATTTGAAAGGAATTTTAACAAATCCTTTATAGAATACATGAATAAAAAAGGAATAGATCTTATTAAATATATAGAAGAAATAAAAGAGATGGGCGCTGCTATACCAACTATGGGAAGCCAACCTTTAGATCAAAGAAGGATAAATCCATTTCAAATAAAAGAAGAGGATAAAACAATGCTTCTAAATGAGATACTTCCCTATTGGAAAGGAAAAACGATATCTGACCTAATTGAGAAAGCTTTTTTAGAAAAAAAAATCTATAAAGGTGAATTTTATGATTTCATTAGTCATGTACCAATAACAAAATCTCAAAACCAACCAATAATCTCAAATAATGCCGTTATTGGGGGCTGGCAAGGACATATAATTCTTGATCATGAAACTGCCATCCAGAAAGGATTTTTAGGCATGCGAGAAGAAGTACAGGAAGAAATAAAGAGGAATGACAATTTAACACCGGAACAACTAGATTTCTTAACCTCCCTTGATATGGCTCTGGAAGGAATAATGATATACGGGAAGAGATTGACTGAAAAACTTAAAGAAGAAATTAAGAATACCAATGATCCCACAAGAAAAGCTATATTATCGAAAATGCATGATGCTTGTAATAATGTAAAATCAAAGCCTGCTAAGACATTTCAGGAAGCTGTACAATTATATTGGATTCTCAAAGTTACGGTTGATTTAGCCCTTCCTTTTAATGTTCACGGACCTGGTCGTCTCGACCAAATCTTTTACCCTTATTATAAACATGATATTGAGGAAGGTAGCATTACTCCTGAAGAAGCACGTGAATTATTGGAAGAATTAATATTAAAAATAATGAGTCATAATGTACGTCCGTATCCAGATGCTCTTTCAGAATTTAGTCAACGTTATGAGGGCTCTGAACCGGTTACTTTAGGAGGGCTTACGGAATCAGGAAAAGATGCCACAAATGAACTGACATATCTTCTTTTAGACGCAGTTGAACGTTCAAGGGCTTGCCTAAACTTTGCAGTAAGATTACATGATGACTCACCAGATGAACTATATTTAAAAATTGCTGACCTTCACTATAAAGGCGTATCAAGCCTTTCCATGTTGAATGATAACATTGCTAAAATAGCGTTAATTAAAAGGGGAATTACTGAAAAAGATGCTCAAGGGTATTGCATTACGGGCTGTGTTGACATGTCAACTCCTGGTAAGACAGGAGGAATCGGTTTCTCCGCAATATTGTTATGTAATACACTTGATACGGCGATTAGAAATGGAGATTCAAAGACTTTAGTGGGACCAATAAAAGATATCGGTCCCAAAACAGGTGAACCAGAATCATTTAAAACATTTGAAGAGTTCCTTCAAGCTTTTTATAAACAATCAGACTACGTCATCCAACATATAGTAGATGCAACAAATATTAGAGATGAAATATATGCTAAATTCTTGCCTTCACCATTTTTATCTGCATTTGTGCAAGGATGTTTAGAAAATAGAAAGGATGTGACCCAAGGAGGAGCAATATATGATTGCGAAGGAATCCTTTTTTTGGCTAGCGTCGCCAATCTTGTTGATTCTTTATATGTAATCAAAAAATTAGTATTTGAACAAAAAAAATTTTCGTTAAAAGAGCTTGTTGATGCAATTGATAATAATTTTACGCATGGGTATGAATGGATTCACCAGTTAATCCTAGATCTTGATGGAAAATGGGGAAATGGGAATCCAGAATGCGATAAACTTGCCAGAGAAATTACATCTCGCATGTTTGAAGAAACATATAAGTATCGGACTTATAAAGGAGGTATTTATGCTCCATTTATCATTAGCATGACAAGTCATACATATGTGGGTAGGGTATCATTAGCGACTCCTGATGGCAGATTAGCAGGAAGACCATTGGCATCTAGTTGTAATCCGTATAATGTAGAAGAGAATGGTGTTACTGGCGTTTTAAGATCCGTTGCAGCAATTGATTTTGAGCATGTATGTGGTTGTGCTGTAAATATTCGGATGCATCCTTCTGGAATTGGAAAAACAGAGGAGGCGAAGAAGAAATGGATCTCTTTGATAAAAACATACTTCAAACTGGGGGGAGAACAACTTCAGCCCACTGTCGTTTCTAGAGAAGTTTTAAAGGCAGCTCAAAAGGATCGTGAGAAATATAGAAATGTTATAGTCAAGGTGGGAGGTTATAGCGCATATTTTGTCGATCTAGGTAAAGAAATACAAGATGAAGTGATCTCTCGTACTGAACATACCATGGTTTGAATTTTTATTTTTAATTCTCGCTTTAAATAATAAAGAAAAAAATTTGAAATATTTATTTATTATTTCAAGCGTGCTCTCTCTCTTTTTTCCTGATGTAATTTTTCCAATTGGCCTTTAATTTCCTCATATCTTGTTTTATTAATTGGAAATACACTTGCTGCGATAATGCCAATTACCAGAGCTGCCGCTGGAAAAGCAAACATTAATAGACGAAGACCTAATATTACGTTCGAGCCAGGATTGGGATCAAATGTGGCCCATCCAACACTATTAAAAACCAGACTAATACTGATAATCATGACCACGCTTGCAAATCTTAAAATGAAGGTGCTAATCCCCAAAAACCCACCTGCTCGCCTTGTACCTGTTTCTAATTCATCTTCATCCATGACTACGGCAATAAGGATATCCAAGTAGAGCAATGATCCTGCGAGACCGAATCCTACTAAAATCGATGCGATTAATGCACCAAAAAAATCGGTTATGAACATGTAAGGAATTAATGCGATGATGAATACAAATTGAGAGATGATTATTCCTTTTTTGATGCCCACTTTAAGCACCACTACACGCCAGATTAGCATGAAAAAAACTGCACTGATGAATATTAAAGCCAATAAGCCACCAATCAAAATGGATTCTCCTTCACCAAATCCCAATACAAAACTGGCATAAAGAGGAAAAACTGTGGGGAGAATTGAATAAACAAACCAATTACAGAAATGTACGATTACATACCACCTAAAAGATTTTTTTTTTAAAGACATTTTTAGAGATGTGAAAAAAGGGGGAGCCGTTTTGTAATCTTCTGTAAATTCTGCAGGAATTTTTGTCCCAAACTTAATGAAAATTAGTCCGAATACAAAGATAAGCGTGGCGGCAGCAATTCCCGCAAACATGTAATTCGAATAATATCTTGGATCATCTAATTTCGGAATAAAAAATGTAGGCATTACAAAGGCAACAATTAAAGCCAAAATCGTAAATATTTGCCTAATGCTATTAGCCTTGGTTCTCTCTTCTTCATTCTTGAAGAGCTCGGGAAACATGCTCGCTTGACCCATTGAATAACTCGTGTAAATAGTATCAAACAGTACAATCACTATAATAAAATAAATAAACCCCGCAATTTCAGAAGTGGTTGGTGGAGTCCATAGTAAAACTGTGATAACGCAATATGGGAGAAATGCTAGATAAACAAATGGTAACCTCCTTCCCCATCGCGTGTTTGTTCGATCAGACAAGGTACCAATCATTGGATCGTTTATAGCATTCCATACACTCCAAATTATAAATCCAATAGTAATTAAATTTACATTTAATCCTACAACAGCATAATAAAATGTAAAAATCAGAAACACGAACATCTGATAGCCTATAACATCACTCAATTGCCCAAAACTATAAGAAAGAGCAAATTTCGTGGAATAAGTGTCCGCAGAACTCTCGTTTTTTTTAGACATGGTTCTTGATAAAAATTAAAACTTTTGTATTGCTTAATTATCTATTTAAATTCTTATTTTTATAAAGATATCTTTAATTTCACTAGAGGAAATGAAGAAACTTTATTTTATAAATAATCCACGACTTGACCGCTTAAGGTTATTTCATAATAAACTTCATCGAAATTTTTATCTTGAATAGGAGTAATGCATAAGGCTTTGACTAAATAATCCAAATTATAATTTAACTCATTCTGATTAATAATAATTTTTTTCAGCTTCAATTTATTGAATAGGTCTGCTTTTGAAGTTTTTTTCGCCTTGCTAATGATGGATAAAATTTCTCTTCGAACAGGATGATTGACTGCCCTCAATAATAAACCGTGATAATACGTGTTTCCTTCTAAGGTTTTCATGTATTCTTCTATTGATTTATAATCCTTGAAGTCGGATTCATCGGGCATGATTTAAGAAAATAGAAACTAAAAATTAAATTTTTTTTGTTCAATATCTAAAAAAAGAAAAGAAATTAAAAGTTTTCAATAACTCTTCCACCAGGTAAAATTTTGTAATGGATTTCATGATCATGTTCAATTTTTTCTACGCATAAAGCTTGTATCAGAAAATCCATGTTATAATTAAAAACATTTTCGTCATTTAATACATTGTTTTTAACAAGTTTATTAAGCAGGTCTTTTTTTGAGAGCTGTTCAACCTCATTAACAAATCTTAACATTTCTCTTCTGATTGGGTGATTAACTGCC
>SDNN01000256.1 GCA_004524425.1 Promethearchaeota archaeon | reverse complement strand
TATTATGATTTTTCATCTCATGCTGATAGCAATGGTCTGCATTATTATGTGGATAATTTGAAATTTGCTAATAGTTCAAGAGAAATATTCACAGTTCATGGAGATAATGAAGCTACAACAAATTTTGCCAGTGAATTAGTAGAAAAAGGATATAATTCAGTTTCTCCTGAAACAGGAGAAACTTATATAATTTAGTTGTTATTTAATTGCTCTTCTATCACTTTATCACAATTTTCTAAGAAAACATCTATTTTATCAGAAGGTATTTTGGTACCCGCTGCGGGTGGATGTCCGCCTCCTAAAGCGATTAAATCTGTTAATTCTAATGCCTTACGAATGGCATCAGACAAATTTACTCCTTTTTCCACAATTGATTTATGCGCTCTTGCAGAAATTTTGTATACATCTTCATCTTTTCTTTTCGCATACCCAAAAATAGGTTTATCTCTATCAATTATTTCACTTTCGTCAAAAATTAACATTGAAGATACGGTTCCTATTATGCTTTCAGGAATCATATTATCCCCAAAAAAATACTGAATATTATCCATTTCAATAATAACTTTATTTTCTCTTATCCACGTTAAGGCATTCACGAGAGACTTTTTATAATCTTGTAAATTTTGTTTTGCTTGCTTATATGCTTCATTTCTGTCTCCCATCGCTATTGCAATTCCAATAGACGCATTATTTGTTCTTCCACATGCATTTAATAAATTAGAAAATTCATTAATATCTTGTAAATCTGAACCCTCTTCTTCTGATGTGAGTAAATATCTATTCACTATTAATTTGTTGATTATTTCATACGGTTCTATATCAAGTTTTATGGAGATATACTCTATTATTGCAGATGTTATTTTTTGTTTCTCTTCTTGGTTTAAATCCATTAAACTTTTTATACTACCATCAGAATGTTTCATTAGGATTCCTAATTGTTTCAAAAATTTCAAGGTCTTGTTAGCATCACCACTCAAACCCGGCAAGTTAATTTCTGATGAATAAGCTATAGCTTTATTTAATGGTTTGATTGGAGAAAAATTTATATCATCTACCACAGCAATTAAATCATTATTTTTTGCTTCTTCAGCGATTTTTGCATTAATACCCATGAATGATTTATTTTTCCCTTGATTTTGAACATCACCACTAGCTCCAATAAGGGCAACAACCGAGAGATCTGAATTTTTTTCATCTAATTTTTTTGCAAATAAATAACTCATACCTGAACCGGATATTTCTTCACTCCCATCAATTCCATAGAAATAGGGATTAATATGCCATTCTTTAGTATTCTTATAAATTTCTTTTAAAAGCTCAATTTTTTCTTTGTCAGAGACTCCATAAGGTAGATGGTGATCTAAAATAATAAATGGATTTGTTATATTCTCCTCAATAACTTTATATTGACCACTTCCGAAATCAGAAAATATGATGAAGTTTCCAGATTGCTTAGTCTCTTCACTAATCTTTACAATCTCTTCTCTTTCTAACTGTTTTAATACCGTGATTTTAAAAGGAAAATCTTCTCTAAAAAGAGCTTTTCCTAATATTGCTCCCGCAGATAACCCATCAGAATCAAGGTGTGTAAAAATTTGAATTGGACCATTTATTTCTTTAACATTTTCAAGGAAATAATCTTTAAGTTTATCTAAATCCGAATCTAGCTGATTATATTTTTCTATGAAATTGGACATTTTTAAAAATAATAATTTGGTCAATCATTACTAAATCTTTTTATCTTAACTTTAATAACACTGCGAAAAATTTTAACTTTTTAATTATAATAGGATGTGAATTGTGACGAGATACGAAATTTATATAAAGGATCAAATCTAAAAAATTATAAAAAGTTAAAGAGTGTGAGAAAAATGCATCATATAAAAATTAATGAATTAGCTCGAGATATTGTTCAAGAAATCATCGATCATAAAGATTTGTATAAAGCAGAGGTTAAAATATTAGAAAACGGCGCGAAAGTTTTAGATATGGAAAATGCATCATGGGAAGGTGGACGCTTAGTCGGAGAGATCTGTATGGGTGGTTTAGGGAATGTAAAACTCTCAAGTTTTACTCTTGAAGGGCACTATTTGCCTACAGTAAACGTATATACCTCTTACCCAGTAATATCATGTATGGCATCCCAGCTAGCGGGATGGAACGTAAAATTAAAAAAAGAGGTTGAAAAGAATGGTGAGATCAAAAAAAAGAAGGTTTTCGAGTCATTAGGATCTGGACCAGCTCGTGCAAAAAGTAAAGTTGAGAAGAAATTGTTTGAGGAAATTGAATATGAAGATGATTCTAATTGCGCGGTTATCGTTTTTGAGACTAGAAAGTTACCGAATGAAGAAGTAATGGAGATTATTGCTAATAAATGTGGAGTTGATATAAAAGAAACGTATGCAGTTTGCGCACCCACTGCTTGCCTTACAGGATCTATTCAGGTAGCAGCGCGGATCGTGGAAACGGGGCTTCATAAATTTCATGAAATTAAATTTCCTTTAGATATAATTCAAGATGGATTTGGAACTACAACGATCGCGCCGATAGCGAAAGATGATTTTGCTGCTATGGGGAGGACAAATGATTCCTTGATTGCGGGGGGTAAAACTTATTATACAATTAAAATTGATAAAGAAAGAGAAGCTGAAATATTTGATCTAGTAAGAAAGGCACCGGCGAATACCTCTCCAAGTTATGGAAACCCTTTTATGGATATTTTTAAACAAGTAGATTACAAATTCTATGATATTGACCCCGGACTTTTCGCACCTGCATTCTATACAGTCACGAATATAAAAACAGGCCATTCCATCTCGGTAGGGTCAATTAATAATAATTTGTTGAAAGAATCCTATGGTTTAAGTTAGGATTTTTTCCGTTGAAATTTTTTCTTTTTCTTTTATTATTAAATTATATCCAATATTACTTGATCTTCTTAATCCTTTTTATTAATAATTAATCTATAAGTATTTCTAATGATACCTATATAGAATGATTATTGAGGAAAACTTTCTATAATCTCTTATTTGATAAATATTCCCAAAAATTTATGTCAAACCATTCTTTAGATATGATAATGGCAAGAAAGAAAAGAAAAAAGCGAGGTTTTCCTGTCGGAGTTCTAGTTAGTTTTGATGAGCAAGTAATTCATATTTGGAAATTATTTAGTGAATCTGTAAGAAAGTTTGATCGCTTGCCCTTGAAAAGAAAATGGAAAAATACGACTGATAAAGATCTTTATCATTACTTTCAAGATTTATTAGAACTTTTAAGACCTCTTATAGACATCGGTCTTAGAAGTATACTTCTAGTTAGCCCAAAAGGAAAAGAATGGCCAAAAGCGTTTTTGTCTCATATTGAAAAACATCATCGATGGCTAATTGGTTCGAAAGGTAATAATCAAGTTTTTTTTGGGCAAATTACGGGAAATGCGAGAAATAATATGGAAGTTAAGTACCTACTTGAAAATAAAGAGACTAATGAAGTAATAAAGAACATTACCTCACAAGAAGCTTATTTTATCATTAAGAAATTGGAAAAATGCATTAATATACAGAATCCAAAAACTACAATAATTTACGGATTAAGAGAGATTGAGGACCTTATATATAAAGGTGGGAAAAAAGATGACTCTGTAGC
>SDNN01000255.1 GCA_004524425.1 Promethearchaeota archaeon | reverse complement strand
ACGTGCATTATCTTTACGACAAGAGAAAGATAAAAGAAAGCTTGAGTCTTTTTTATTGAATCGCTGAAACTAATTGATTTTTATACAAGTTACCTATAATTAAGCCTAAGATCTCTTCAAAAGAGTCTAATATACCTTCTCCATTCAAAGCAATCGTGTACTTTATCGCTATGTTTTTATGATTATAATAGTTTATTTGGTCAAGGAAACGTTTGGGATTGTATTTTGCATCTAAATCTTGTTTGTTAAACGCAAGTATTTTGGGAATATCTTGAAGATCTTCTTCAAAAAAGGTACATAATTCATTCCAAGAAGTTAGACTACGCTCAAAAGCTTTCCTCTGAGAATCTGCTACAAAAATAATGCCATCTATAGCTTGTAACGTAATGGGACGTGTCACAATGTAAAAATCCTGACCTGTTGTACTATACACATGAATTTTTAAGAGCCATTTTTCATTTTGGAAAGATATATGACCGTAATCGAAAAACAGGGTTCGTCGAACCGAACTTTCTATGGATTCTATCTCTTCTTCTAATCCAAAATGTTTAAACAGAGCTTTAATCGAAGTGGTTTTTCCCGACAGGGCAGGACCATAAAATACAATTTTAAGCTGCAACTTTTTTTCTAAAAAATCGATAATCATAATTTAATGAATCAAGATTGTTTCTAATAATTTAAAACCTAAATATAAAAAAGACAATTTTTTTTTCGAATAAAATTTAAAAAAATTAAATCCTAAGGTTATGAGAAAGGTAAAAAGTAGAGAATTAAAGAATGATTTTGTTTTCTTCAATTTTACATGATAAAAGAGAACGAAGCATCAATATTTCAATCTCTCGTTTCAATGTCCCGATATCCATCTCGATTGACTCTTCTTGTTTCAATAAATTTAAAAGTTCATTAAAGGAAATTTCCTTTTTCTTATTCGAAAGGTTAAATATGAATTTTAATATTAGTTGCTGATTGAATAGTGAGTGTATATTCGAATCGAGCTGATATAATTTATGAGTTAAATTATAATTATAATCATTTTCCTTTTCAATCGCTTTTAGTTTATCTAATATGAGTATAGCTTTTTTATAATCTTCCTTAAGCATTAACTCTTGCACTTCGTTGAGCTTATTGATAAATTCTTGAGAAGAAACCTCTGGCATAACATATAAAATAGTGATTCTTCGTTTTTTTATTTTATTAGTAATCCACGTTTAAAAGTTGCTAGAAATAATATCTTCCTCTCCGCACGCTTTAAAATATTAACAAACTGTTTTTATAGGAAATTTTATTTGATTATAATAGAAAATAAATTTTAAAAGATGATTATTAAATGGATAGAGAAAAAGTAAAACAGGTAATTGAAAAGATTCGACCACAATTACAAATGGATGGCGGAGACATTGAATTAATAAGTGTAGAAGATGATGGCACAGTAAAAGTAAGATTACTTGGCCATTGTGCTGGTTGTATGCACGCACAACAAACGCTGACATTTGGTGTGGAAAGAGCTCTCAAACAATTCGTACCTGAAGTAAAACAAGTTGTGAATGTAGCATAATTAAAAAAAAATTTTTCCACTAAATTATTTATTTTATTAACTAGTCGTTTTATTTAATTTTCCTACTACCAATCTCAAATGATTGAGATAGGTGTTAATAAGTGACCGAGAATAATCTATATTACTACAATACTACTTTTCATAATTAATTATGGAAGAGAATAGTTTTCGAAAGTTTTTGAAGGAAAAAAATGCTGATGACAAACTAATTGATAAATATATTAAGCAACTCAAGGATTATTCTGAGTTTCTTGAGAAAGATAACAAGGTTCTCGATACTATTAATCCAGATGAATTAGTAGACTACACAGAATATTTAGTTGCTACAGATAAGGAATTAGTGTTAGATTTCCTTCGAGCGATCATTAACTATGCTAACTTTACTAAGAATTATGATTTGATCATACGCGTTATTGACATCTCTGAATCTTACAATGCAATGGATACATTATATACAAGGATTTTTGATATTCATGGTAAAAAAATACGAGATAAAATTTTCAAAGACATGCCGGTTCCACCATTAGGAGTGGATCCGGAAAAAAAGCCTGAATTTACCAAAACCATTATGAAGCGAGCAGAGGAGATACTTGGAGAAAAAAATGTAATAGATTTACTTTCCCCTTGTTTACATGGAAGACCTCCAGATGATATACCCGGAGATAAAAAGAAGCTAAGAAGACTCGGAATTGATAAATTTTTAAAATCAAAACATAAAGAACTGGTAAAGAGACTCCAAAAACATAGAAATGACGGAACTTTAGAATTTGCTCAATATATAGATGATGAAGTCATAGAATTTATTCGCAAAGATCAAAGATTTGGACATGGGATTAGAGAAGGTAATACAATTTTAGTAAAGAAAATTCCTTATCAATCAAAGAAATTTTTAAACGCTAAACAAGAGAATCTCAAACGTTTTTATATTTGTTATTGCCCTTGGGTACGTGGAGCAATGAAAGAAAATTCCGTAGATGAAAGTTTGCATCACTTCTGCTATTGTAGTGCGGGGTGGTATAAATTATACTGGGATAAGATTTTTGACCATCCTATTATAGCTGAACCTATATCCACTGCGCTCGATGGAGCTTTGGAATGCAAAATTGCTCTACATATCCCTAAAGAAATAATAACACCATATATTAAATAAAAAAAAGCTTGTTAAGGGAGCCCAGCTTTAGGGACTTCAACTTCCACATATTCGATACGGCCTTGATCTCTTGAATGGGAGGAAGTCGCAATAAAAAGAGTGGTATTATTTTTACCCCCTAACATGCATGCATAGGCATCTGTTTCTACTTTTATTTTGTGGGTTATTTTACCTCCTTCAATCACCCGAACAACACGATGTCTTCCCGGTGCAGCTACCCAAATCCCTCCTTCTTCATCAAGGCATATACCATCTGGTGCTAAGGCTCTTAATTTAGCCCACACACGTCGATTATTCAAGGTTCCATCTTCATTTATATCAAAGGCTGTAAGTTTTGCTGCAAAAGTTTCTGCTGTTATAAGTGTTTTATCATCGGGAGTAATGACTGTACCATTAGGAAATGCCATATCCTCAGCAACGATCTTATAGTTTCCGTCAGGATAAACAAGGATTAACTCTGCAGGAACGAAAGTAGCATTATTGAAATAATCAAAACCAAAATTACCGATATATGCTCTTCCCTTTTTATCAACCACCATATCATTTAGATGATAGGTAGCATGTGCGCTTAGATCAGCGACTTCTTTTACTTCTCCCTCATCAAATTGAAGGAGCTTGCGATCTTCCATTGAAATAACGAGCAACTTATCTTCTGGTGTCCATCCTAATCCTGAAACGCGGTTCGATCTTTCAAGAATTACCTCTACATTTCCGTCCATATCAACCGTTAAAACTTTATGATCTTCCATATCGGAAAACCAAAGTTTCCTATCTTTCCATCGAGGGCCCTCGGGAAATTTCAATCCATCAAGAAGAACTTCAGTTCTTAGAGTTGAACTTTTACTCATAATATGATTGGGTGAGAGACATATTTATAGATATTATTTTTATAAGAAATATTCACATACTATTCAATTATAGGAGGCAATTCATTTTTACTT
>SDNN01000254.1 GCA_004524425.1 Promethearchaeota archaeon | reverse complement strand
TATAGCTTTAATGCTTATCTTTTTAATAAAATAAAGTTGAGTGTAATGAGTTTAGAAAAAAAAAATCAAAAAGTTGGTTTTGAACAAGATCCTTTTTACTTTGCAGAATTATCTCGAAGAAAAACTAATTTTAGAGGGCTTGCAAAAAGCTCTTATTATCTTGCCATGAGAGATGGGATTAAAATTGCCATTGAAGTAATCTTGCCTGAAAATTTATCTCAGGATCATGAGCTTCCCACGGTATTATTACAAACCAGATATTGGAGAGATTATGAGTTTAGAATTCCTTTTAAATGGTTCATGAATCATTATACCAATGGTTTTAAGAAAGATTTATTCAAAACAGGTATAAAACGAGGATTTGCATTTGTTTGCGTGGATGTAAGAGGTACGGGGGCTTCATTTGGGACTAGACCCTGGCCTTGGTCCGCGCCCGAAGTGAAGGATGGAAAGGAAATCATTGACTGGATAATCAAACAACCATGGTCTGATGGAAACGTGGTTACAATGGGAGTATCATATCTCGGAACAGCTGCAGAATACGTTGCTACTTTAAACCATCCCAACGTGAAAGGGGTGCTTCCAATAAGCAGTCAATGGGATAATTATCTGGAAATATCTTGTCCTGGAGGGATATATAATCATTATTTCATGACAGACTGGGGAGAATTAGATAAAGGCTTGGATCAAAATAAAAGCAAGAGCTTCCTTACACTTCATCCTCCTTTATATTACTTAGCGAAAGGCGTGAAGCCCGTAGAATCTGATAAGGATAAAAAATTATTAAAGGAAGCAATTAAAGAGCACGAGAAGAACATTTACGTTCATGAAACCGATATAGATACTAATTATAGAGACAGCGTGGATGCCGTGAGCGTGTTTACTAAAAAAAGGAAAATTCAGAAGTCAAATGTTCCTTTCTACGTGTGGGGTGGTTGGCTGGATGCTGCTGTTTCAAACCATATCATTAAGCGTTTCATGACCTATAAGAATCCCATGAGAGCGATAATAGGAGACTGGGATCACGAAATCATTCGAAAAACCAATCCCTACTTCTATAAGAAGTATGAGCTACCTAATGACCAAAAAACCCATCAAAATGCTCGACTCGATTTTTTTGAAATGTGCATTGATGATGAATTCTCTGAAAAAGCATTATACTATTATACTATGGGCGAGGAGAGATGGAAGAGAACGGAAATCTGGCCTCCTACAGGTCATGAATTGCAAAGATGGTATTTTTCTGATCATGATCAATTATCTCAGATAAAACCTCAAATTGAAGTAGGTCAAAATAGTTATCAGGTAGATTTCGAGGTGACCACGGGCACGGGGAACCGTTGGCACGTGCATTATGACCAAAAATTAAAAATGCCTGATAGGGTCAAAATGGACAAGAGATTATTAACCTATACTAGCCCCCCATTAAAAGAAGATATGGAAATCACGGGGCATCCAATAATTAAGCTATACATGGCTTCAACCCATGAAGATGGAGCGATTTTTACTTACTTGGAGGACGTCGATGAAAATGGTAAAGTGACGTATATAACTGAAGGAGAGTTGCGTCTCATTCATCGTAAAATTTCTGAAGACAAGCCTCCCTATGAAATCACGGTACCATATCACTCATTTAGAGAAAAAGACTCACAGCCCGTAGTTCCCGATGAGCTCATGGAAATAACCTATGGATTCCTACCAACCTCTGTGCTCATTCGAAAAGGTCATAAAATTCGAGTGGCCATCGCAGGGGCGGATAAAGACACCTTCAATCGTTATCCTACAGAAGGTACCCCAACTTACACGATTGAAAGAAACAAGAATCATCCCTCCTACATTGACATCCCCATAATCAAATGATTTTTATTTCCTAATAATAAAAAGACCTCTAACTCTTTTTTTATTTACTTTTTGATTATATCCTAGACACAAATATATAAATTGTCAACTTGATTACTGATCTAAGAAATTCAAAATTCTTAATAGAATAGTGAAAACTAGATGTTGTTAGCAGATAAGAACATTGTCATAACAGGTTCAGGGCGAGGAATCGGTAAGCATGTTGCGCTATTATGTGCTAAAGAAGGCGCAAATATTGGACTAACTTCACGTACATTGGGCGAGTTAAAGAAGGTAAGAAATGAAATAGAACAAATAAATGCTGGAGTTGAAGTTTCTGTTCATGAGGCAGACATTACAAACTTAGAACAAGTAAAAACAATCTTTAAAAAGTTTCATGAAGACTTAGGACCCTTGAATGCGGTTGTGGCAAACGCAGGGTGGCACGATTCCCAACCTTCCTTGACTTATGATATTGAAGTATTTCGGAAAATTTTAGATGTTCATATTATGGGTGTTTATTATACTTTCAGGGCTTCATATCCTTATTTAAAATTGGATGATAAAAATGATAAAGCTAGATTCGTCTTAACTGGAAGCATGTATTATTTATCCAACTCAAGCTCCACAACTCCTTTTCGACTGCCATATATAATAGCAGAATATGGCTTAGTAGGATTAATAAAAGCGCTTGCTAAAGAGTTTAGAAAAAAAAACATTACTTTCAATATGGTAATACCGCAAACCACCGACACACCTTTAACCAGGGGAGAGAATGCAGGAGACGGGAATAAACCTCCTCATTTTTTAAATCCTTGGGATGTAAGCGTTTACTATCTTTTCCTGTTATCTGAATATGCCAACAGATATAATTTTAAATTGTTGAATACTTTCGATTTTGAAATGGTTAAAAAAATAATTTCTAAAACACCAGAAGAAAAAAAGAATAACATAGAAGATTTTTTAAAGTACCTTATGATGAAAAATGAAAAAGTTTATCAAAATGTTAAACATTTATCGGAATTTGTTGAATTTCTCTTAGATTATCCACACGCTCCCTTTTTGATGCCATCGATGTGATTTCTGAAAGTTAACCAAAAAGATTTAAATCTCTATTTTTTTATTCTATCTAATAATAATAGAACCAATCCCAACGGATAGTGCTTTTTATTTTAAATTGAGAAAACTTTTTTCGCTTCTTCTAACGCATCAATTAATTCTGATAATTCTAATTTTTGCAACCCTTCTGGAATCGGAAATTTTGGTGGTTTTCCTCCTAAAAGTTTCATCCATGCTTGGCACGCATATAAAGGAACTCCAAGATTATTTGCTTCCTTTATTAATTTAAAAGGATCTGAAGGAACACCCATAACAGCAGCATTTTTTTCTATATCTTTCGCATGTGATTCTAAACCAGGTGCAAAGCTAAATTTCTTGTCCAAAAGTGCAGCTAAACCCTCCTGCATGAATACAACAACCACATCCTCTCCCTTCCTTTTTTTGTTCATGGCAATAACGAGACTACTCAAATATGAATTAATTGTTCCATCTTTACATAATATCAAGGTATCCATCATTTTTCACCACTCTTTTTAATTAAAGTTTATTTTTCTAGCCAAATAAATCTAGTTGTTAAATTTAGGGAAAAAACTAATTTATTATAAAACCTTAGTCCTTACAGACTTCGTTATTTAAATTTTTCAGGATACTGTGGTAATCGTTTAATCTCTGCAAAATCATCAAATTGACTGTCAAACGTGTATATTTGATTGATTTCTTTTTCTTTCATTAAAAGATAAGCTGAGATATCATTCGAATCCATTTTATATTCTGAAATTTT
>SDNN01000253.1 GCA_004524425.1 Promethearchaeota archaeon | reverse complement strand
AGATTTGTTGAGGATTCTCAAAGAAAGTCCCCAACTTTAATAAAAGAATATCATCAAATGACAGAGGAAGTCCCTAAAGATCTTCAAGAAATCCCTAAATCTGATCAATTATTACAAGACACAAAACAAGAACAATACTCTTTGGAGTTCCCTGCCATCATTTCAGGTTTTCAAAAGGGGAGCCAAAAATTCTCACAACAATTCGTTTCAACATTGAGTGAACAATTAACTTCATGGAGTAGGGATATAGGTCAAGGGACCATGACTGGAACTGAATTACTCGCAGAAACATTGAAAGAAATGACCCTCAAGATATCTCGGGGTCTGCCTAAGATAGAAAATTGGTTTAAAATAAATTTGGAAACTATCATTAATGAATTCAAAGAAGATTTCTATCACTTTTTAGAAAACAAAATGGAAAATCAAAAAGAAACTGCTAATATTACCAATGATGTAGAGGAGGGAATAAAAAATACCTTAAGTAATCTGTCACAAGACGTTGTTACCAAAAAAATTGGCGAAGCGGTGAGTAATATTCAACTTATTAAGGATAAAGTTAACCAAGCCAACCATTCTAATTCAAATCTAAAAAAGGTCATTGAAAATTCTTCAAATGATATTACAAGAATGCAAAAAGAGATATCAAACGTGTCTGATGGCATTTCAAAAGCATTATCGAATGAATTTTCTTCATTTCAAAAGAACTTGGATGCTAAATTAGACTCTTTAAATAAGGAATTGAGCTCCCTCAAGGATTTCTATTCAAAAATGAATAATGTTTTTAAGAAACTTCAGAACGCAGTGGATGATTTAAAAGAATTTTAAATGAGAAATTTGAGATGTTTTTATCCGATACTTCGGAATCGAGGTACTTAGTCTTTTTAATTCATTCCTCTTGGCAATACTACTAAGAATCCTCCCAATTCGGTCGACTTTAATGTCTACCCCATAATTTTCTCGTAATACTGAATTAATTTTATAAGAGCTTAAAATCACCACGTCAGAAATGTTTTTCTCACATAGTAACTCTATAGCTTTCTTTATAAGCAACGTGAGATTTTCCTTTTCAATATTCTTTTTAACACTCATTCACAAATATCGTATTTATAATTACTTATGTATATCTTGTTTTTAATGATTTTTAAAAATTATTCTTGAGCTATTTTATTAATGAAATTTGTAAATGGATTTATATCGTTTATCTAAAGATAAAAATTAATAAAAATTGATAAAAATGTAAAAGTAATACCTTATTATTATTTAGGATTCTTTCTAAAAGTCTTAATGGCGTAAACAAAGTTAAAAAATAATTAAACCATTATTATTATAAAAAAATTGCATATGATTTCTTGATTTCAAATTAGGTTAACTAAATAGATACCAAAACATTAAAATGTCTGAAAAAAAAACCATTAGCAGCATTAAAGACTTAAGTTCCAAATTAATTGAAAAATTCGAAATGATATTCCAGAAATTAATACGTATTACATTTCGAAGAGAGATTTATACAAAAGGAAAAGAGCCTCCAAAATCTTTCGCTTTTGAAAAAAAGTTTTTTGGCATCTATATTTTATTTTTCTTCTATTCGTTTGTTTTATTCTTAGGTATTAATGATCCAAATAACTTGCTCTTTATCATATTCATGTTTGGAAATCCTTTCGCATTTGCTAATGCCATGTTATTTTTCTTTTTAACTCTATCGATTTTATTGAATA
Source organism: Promethearchaeota archaeon (assembly GCA_004524425.1). The sequence continues at coordinate 1,972 of SDNN01000253.1, read as the reverse complement.
TTGATGAGTTTAGAATTTTTTTATTCGAAAATAACTCGAGATTCAAACAACCACTTATCTATGGACTAATAATAACTTTATATTTATTTTTATTTACCATAATTTCTACGAGCTTTAACTTGATTTCCTTTTTCTTATTTCTGAACATGATTTGGGTGTTTTTATTGAGTTCTCGTTTCTATACATTGTCTAGAAAAGCTGCAACAAAAATAGAAATAAGATTCATCTCGCGATATTCACCGTTTAGATCTGCCATCGCCTTAATCACTCCATTTATTATAATTGCTTTTCTCGTTATATTATCGTTAATATATAGAGGTATTCTTGTTTTCATCTCATTAGATTTTTTTGCTCAAAAAGATCCTGGAGGGGCGATAAAGGTATATGATATAGAAATGAGATTAATCATGCCCCTTATATATTTTAGCTTAGTTTTAACTCTCGTATTCATTATTTTTGAATTTGTTTTTACGAGAAGAAGGGCGGAGACCAAACGAGCTGGATCTTTTGATAATTTCACGTTTTCATTCATGGTGTTTTTTATTTTTTTCTTTGAAATACTCCAAATGACGATCTATTTACTCCTCCAGCCTGAAACGATTTCTGCACTTCGAAATACTGTGGGTACGACAAGCAATGCCTTGACTTATTTATTTTTGATAGAATTCGCCGTGTCCATGATGTTTCTTTATCGAATCATTATTAAATTAGGTAAAACCTTTGGTTGGAGAGTTTTATTTTTTAAAAGGGATGGCCTTATAATTTTTTTTCTAACATGTATTTTTGCGCAAACATTGACGGCATTTTCATTATCCAGTCAAATAGAGAACCAAGAAATAACTCTATTTGGTGAAATTTTATTAGCGAATAGATTTATTGTTTCCTTATTAATGATTTTATTCATAGGCATTACTTTGATTTTATATTACATGAAGCCACACGAAACGTCAATGTTTTTAAGGATGCAAAAAGAGACGGTTAGTAAAGAAGAGAAAAGCATGGATGTTATCTATAAACTCATTAAAACTGAATATATAAGGCGTGGTGAGCCTTATCCAATAGAAATTCTGGAAAGAGAGCTTATTAAAGCAACTAAATTGCCAAAAGGATTAGTATATTCTCTAATAAAACGATTAGAGAATCAAAAAGTAGATATAAAAGTATCAAGAAAAAAGGATAATTCAGGGAGGTTAATCCACGAGGTTAACTTTCTTTCAATCACCGAACAATTCGAGAAAAAGGAAATTGCTGATAAAAAAGCAAAAGCTTTTCTTTCAAAGCGCCTTATCGAGACTATATCTTCCAAAGGAAAAAAGTCCATGAATCTGGCAAGAGGATTGGATAAAGATAAGCCTTCAGATCAATTTATTGATTCTTTAACCAAACAATATTCTAAAAAGCAAGAACATAAAAAAATTAAAGCTCAACAACCTAAACAAAAGATCTCGTTTGCTAAAAAAGAGCTTCCAGAATCTTTAGTAAATCGAATTTTAGAGATCCTTAAAAATGAATATATTTATAGAATAGAAAATACCAATAATTACCCTGAAATAATTTATCCCATTTCCCATATAGTAAATCAGATAAATCTTGAAACTAATATTTCTGTAGGGGAAATTTATCCAATAATTGAAAGAATAAGTCGAACCGACTTGGAATTAAAATTGATTAGCAATCCTGAAGAACCAGAGGATAAAAGAATATCTTTCTTTCCCATTGCTTCTGATCATGTCAACCAGGTTTTATTAAATTTCCGACCAGAAGAATATGCTAAAGTAAAAGCAAAAGTTATAAAAAAATTAATTCCTAACCTCAAGCAAAAAACATCAAACGCTGGTTTGGCTAGTATTAAGAGAAAGCTTTCTTATAAGACAGAAATTCAAAAATGTTGGAGAGACTTGATAGACAGGCTTTTTAATTATTATAAGGAATTCACGGAACAATTATTACATTTTCCAGAGAAAAATAAATT
>SDNN01000252.1 GCA_004524425.1 Promethearchaeota archaeon | reverse complement strand
TTGTTAATTTTTTTCAGTAAATCCATCACATCTTTTTCAGACTGAGGATCCAAATTCCCTGAAACCTCATCTCCAAAAACTACGCGTGGTTTTCCAACAATGGCTCTTGCTAAGGCGATGCGTTGCTTCTCACCACCGCTCATTTGAACCGGAAAATGATCCTTCCTTTCCAGCATGTTCACATCACGTAAAGCGGCAATTGCTCGATTTTCTATCTCCTTGCTTCTTAGAACCGTGGGCCAGAGCATTGCTTCTACATTTTCAATCGCAGTTAATGTATTAATTAAGTTGAAATCTTGAAAAACGAATCCTACTTTCTGTCGTCGAATTTTAGCTAACCGATCTTCTTTTGCTCGAGCGATGTTTTCTCCATCAAATATAATCTTACCAGAATCAGGAAGGTCTAATCCAGACATCACATTTAATAGCGTGCTTTTCCCACAGCCGGTAGGTCCCTGAATGATCACGAAATCACCAGACTTGATAGAAAGGTTTATATCAACTAACGCGCGAATGATCGCTCCTGCTCTCCTATATTCTTTATTTACATCCATAACCTCAATCATGACATCTTTACTTATTGGCATTTTTCTACACCTCCTTATTGACCAACTCTCTTCAGTGCTATTATCGGCCTTACCTTCAGTACTTTCCTGTTAGCCAAGATTATTGCTATTAATTGGACGATTAAAAACATGCCAAATGTCAGGATTACAGGAGTAAGACTAATCAAAGTGGTTGGAAAATTGCGTAAAAGGTTAGCTGTTTGTAAATATCCCACCACTGCAGCATAATGTAATAATACTTCTATGACTATGAAAAATCCTAAGATAGTGGTGAAAATGATGATACCTGTTACCAAAGAATTTATGTTACCATTTGTCCATCCAATGCACTTTAAGGTGGCCCAAACCCGCCTGTTTCTTGCAACAATTAACCAAGCGTAAAGTAGTGAGAGTACTAAACTCGTGAAAAAGAAAATTAATATGAAATAATTAGTTAAAAGTCCGCTTCCTGAACTCAATGTGATTTCAATGAAAAAACTGGTGGAAAATATTAATATGGTATATATAAGCGTGAAAATTACAAACATTCTCTTCTCACGGAGCGTCATCTTGATAGCTTTTTTGTATAATCTAAACGGCATGACAAGTCACTGATTTTTTTTTGTATTTTTTAAAAAGGATTTATTAATAATTTCTTTTATTATTACTAATATAAAAAAATATCAATAAAACGTTTGTGAATATGTCTTTAGAAATAGAACAGATTATTGATGAATTATTGAATATTGAACAAAACATCTTCGGAGTAGCCATAATAGATACACAAGGATCACTCGTCACTCAGACTGATAACTGGAATATTGGTGAAGATATTAATAAAGAAGGAGGTATCAATGAATTGCTGAGTACCAAACTTGAACTTGGTGAAAAAGGCATGACAAGCATAATCATTCAAAATGTTAAATACATGATCGTGGAGAATACGGAAGAAAGGAAAATAGCAACTAACATCACGGGAAAAGGGCATATCATTATTTGTCCAATTCCAGTTGGAGGAAATGGTGCACTTATATGTTATATCAACCCTCAAGTAGGACCCAGAGATGCCCTCTTTAACGTTCAAGAATACGCTAGAAAATTAGATAAACTAGTATAGATATTAAACTACTCTAGATTTCACTAGTTTTTTTACTAACATTGAAATTCCAATAATCTTGAAGTAGGCTGAATAATGCATTTTTTATCTTTTCAATTTCAATTTTAATTGTTTTAGATTTCATTGTAAGAGAATTCATTTCTACAGAAGGTTGTTCATATTTTTCTTTTAATAATGCTTTTAACACGGCATTGGCACAAAGAGGTAACCCCATTAAACTATATCCTCCTTCTAAGATGAATGCTACTTTTCCTCCACACACATCTTCAGCTATCTTAAGAATTCTTTGAGCAAAGTTATAATATGAACGACTGGTCAAAAAACAATTTCCTATGGTATCGTCAAAATGCATGTCAAAACCAGTAGCCACAATAATAAGATCTGGTGTAAATTGGTATAATATGGGTTCGAGAACTTCCATGAACTCTAAAAAATCTTCATCAGTTATGCCATAGGGAATTGGGAAATTGATTGATTTTCCAATACCTTCTTTTTCTCCTAACTCATTAACAAATCCAATATCACCTTCCACAAAATCGAATTCATGGACGGAAAAATAAAGAACACTTGGATCGTCATAAAAATATTGAACGAGCCCATCACCAAAATGATCATCAATATCAATAATGGCAATTTTCTTCTCATATTTTAATATTTTCCTAAGATATAAAATAGATATGGCTATATTATTAAAAATACATAAGCCAGAACCCATTTCTCGTAATGCATGATGACCAGGTGGTCTAACAATCGCAAAAGCTTGATTAACTTGCTTTTGAATTACTTGTTCGATTGCGACTATAGCACCACCTGCTGCTTTTTTAGCTAATTCATATGTATCCCCTGTCACATAAACTTCATCCCCTAAAAGACCACCACCAATCTTAGAGAGTCTTTTGATAGATTCAATGTAATAAGTGGTATGAGCTAATTTAAGGAGATCATCACTAATAATCTTAGGTTTTATCTTAATTATCCTATCATCTTTCCAAATTCCTTCTCTATCCATGCAATCTAAGATTACCTTGATCCTAAGAGGTGTTTCGAATGAGAGAAACATTGGTCTAGGGTATGGTGGCGCGTGTTTTTTAGCGAAATCCTCATCGATTATAATTCCTATTTTTTGTTCTTGAGTCATGATTTCAAATTAAAAATATTTTAGAATATGCAACTGCAGTATATTAAAATTTAAATAGATTTATTATAAATAGATTGTAATGTGTTATAGAAAAATTACAAAAAATTAGAATACACCATGATTGAAATCTTTTTTAGTATTTTATTAAATGCAATTCCACTGATCATTCTAATCCTTCCATTGTTCTTCATATGGAAAAGCTATTATGGGAAATTCTATTTTCGAATTGTTCTAGGAATAATTGTATTTTACTTGATTTATTGGGTCTTACCACTCATATTTCAAGTAGGAGAAAGTCCAAATAAATTAGTCTCTGAGGAAGCAACGGAACAAAGCATTGCCTTAGGTATTAGATATATTGCTGCACACATAGGATCTTTAATCGCCTTGTTTGCTTTTTACCCTTTAGTCACCTTACCATTTATATTTCTCGTGGCACCATTATTATCACTTATTTATCTATTTAATTATCTAAGAAAAGAAGAGGGGACCATTAAGGAAAATCTCGCTAAAATTACCTATGAATTTGAAGAAAGTCCCTTCAAAAAAATACAAAAAGAATTGCTTCGAAATGATTGGTCAAGGGAAAAAGAAATCCTGAAACTAATGATTGTACTTTTACCCATATCTTTATATCTCCTGCAGACCATTCTCGATATTTCTGGTCTACAAAATATTTCATTGACCACGGGTGAGACTGCCTTAGGATGGTTCATCGAAATTTTAATGGTCTACATCGCAACTTTTATTTTTAGCATCGAGCTTTTATTTTCTAGTCAAATCGCATTTAAAGGACGATATTTTGGAGAGCAGTTAAGAAACCAAACATATCGCAGTCTTTACTCTGTAGGCGCTCCCATATCTATTTTATCACTCATTTTATTTGTAA
>SDNN01000251.1 GCA_004524425.1 Promethearchaeota archaeon | reverse complement strand
GTGGAAAGAAAATATCTGGTGGATAGAGTAGAAGAATTATTCGAAAAATGGAAGAACTTGAATAAAGCTCTTAAAACGGGAAATGTGAATGAAGAAGACTTAGAATTAACTTCGTCTAAACAATTTAAAGGAGATGTCTTATCTAAACTTTCCCAACTCTTAAGCATTAGAAAAGAAGAAATTCCACTAAAAGTTCAAAAGTTTTATTCTGAGTGGCTCGAAGCCAAGGAGAAGCTCTCTCAAATGAAAAGATTATTAAGTGAAGAGTATATCAACGATTTAATACAAAATGCTGAAGAGCTTAATCATTACAAGTTGATAATCGAACATTTTGAAGGGTTATCTCAAGATGATTTAAAAAACTTTTCCATTAAAGTAATGAAAGAATCTGATGACTTGATTACCGTGTTTTTAAATAAAACTGATAAGGGGATCATGATGCTTGGAATGGAAGCCACCAATCCTGCAAGGAAATCTGATTTAGATATCGGAAACTTTGTCAAAAGCTGCGTTTCAAAGTTTGGTGGAAAAGGTGGTGGCAAAAAAGACTATGGCCAAGGTTTTATACCCGGCAATGACATTCAAATTAATGATGTACTAAATTATATTCACATTAAATTATTTGGGTCATGATTAAAAACCAAGCAAGCTAGTTTAATCTTATTTATAAATATTTCTTCCCAAAAATATATAGAATATTCTAAACTTGATGCTTTCTCTTCGTATGACCTGGCAAAATAATTTACAATAACTATTCAGTTCTATATAGGTCTATATAGGTATTATAGAATATAAGGAAATGAGTTAAAACCATCAAATAGTTTTACATATTTAGAGATTAATATATGGAAAAATACCATGCATGAAAAGTTATTATTTGAATTATTGAATGAAAAACAGAGATATGAGAATTTACTATACTATATTTCTCAATCTGACATAAAAAGATCTATTAATCTTATTATAAATCAGATTAATAAACTCATAAGTCAAATTAGCTCAAACAACATGGTTTAGAATTTTAAATTAAAATTATAACAAAATAACATGAATAATGATAAATAATGGTTGAATTAATACATATCTCGGATTTACACTACGGAAGTCGTGAATTTCGAGAAGATTGCTTATTTAATGTAATTGATTATATTAATGAATATAGACCCGATGCTGTAATTTGCACCGGAGACATAACGCATAAAGCTAAAAAAACTCAATACGAAGGTATAGCGGCATTCTTAGAAAAAATTAAAGTGCCACTTTTAATAGTACCCGGGAATCATGATGTTAAGAACAATGGGTTAATTTTTTTTGAGAGATTTATTGGTCCAAGAAGATCAACGATGAAAATTGAAGATAAAGACACTTTCATCATGGGATTAAGAAGTCCAAGAGACAATACCAGTGAAGGTGAATTAGGTGATTCGCAATTAGATTGGATGGTACAGCAATTAAGAAATTGTCAAAATAATCTCCGCATAATGGCACTTCATCATCATTTAATTCCCGTACCATTTGCAGGAGTAAAGAGAAACACTTTAATTGATGCTGGAGAGGCATTGGTAATCACTCAAGAATATGACATCGATCTTGTCTTGATGGGCCACCGCCACTGTCCTCATATTTGGAGATTTGGTGATAGTGTACTAATTTATTGCGGAACCAGCTGTTCGGATAAAGTGAGAGCAGATGATACTCAGAGTTTTAATCAAATTTCCCTTTATGAAGATCAATTAGAAGTCACCGTAGTCGACTCATTAACATTGAACAAGAATCTCCTCATAAGTCAGAAAAGAGGTAAAATTGATTATATCAGATCCCGGAGAAATAGAATAGATCATTTAATGCAAACTAAAATATTTCAAGACACCGTCTAAGCTTCATTTTAGAGGATTTAAAGTATTTTTAATTTTATTTTACTTTATTTCAAATTTTATTTTTTATATTGAGATAAATTAATTTTATTTAAGTTGAAATCTATTTTATTAAATAATTTGAAATATGTTTTATTTCAAACTTAAAATCATGGTCTAAATTTAACATAGGTGGTTAAAATTCTAAATTTAATTCAAATAAGTGATCTCCATTACGGAAGCGAGTTTAGAGAAGAATACATGGAAAATCTTATCGGATATATCAATGATAAGGATCCTGATGCGGTCATCTGTACTGGAGATCTTGTACATAAAGGAAGATTAAGTCAATTTGAAGGGATCTCGTCATATCTAAAGAGAATTAAACCTAAATTATTAATCGTACCAGGAAATCATGATGCGAAGAATAATGGACTTTTATTTTTTGAACATACTTTTGGACCTCGTAGAAGAAAAATGGTGATTGAAGAAAAAGATACAATATTAGTGGGTCTTAGCTCTGTAATGGATGATCTCAAGGATGGAGAAATAGGAGATGAACAATTACTTTGGTTAGCTCAACAATTCAAAAGGACTAAAAATAAATTTGAGAATCGCGTTATTGCATTACACCATCATTTAATACCTCTTCCTTTAGCTGGTCGTAAATGGACCACCGTTAGAGATGCGGGAGAAATGTTAGAGTTCACCCAATTATTTAAAATAGATTTAGTTCTTTCGGGACATCGCCACGTGCCTCATGCATGGGTTATCGGACCTACAACATTTCTCTATTGTGGAACTTCAAGCACTGATAAAGTAAGAGCAGATGAGCCTCCGAGCTTTAATGAAATCACGCTTGAAAAGGGTGATTTGGAAGTGTATCACGTGAGTTCTATCGATCTACAAAAATCCCTTCTCCTAACTCGTAAGGAAGGAAGAACAAAGTATATTCGACCTCGCAGAACCAGAATTGAACACTTACTTAAAACGAATTACCTTGATTAAGAATTATAAGTTTCAATAACACGACAAGCATATTAAAAATAATGGATCATAACAATGGGAAATTATCAATACCCTGCCTTAACGGCCGATGCATTGATTCGCTATAAAAAAAATAACGTAATCCTTATTCGTAGAAAGAACCCTCCTTTTAAAGGAAAACTGGCATTACCAGGAGGATTCATGGATACGGGGGAGCTTCCCGAACAAACTTGTATTAGGGAAGTCAAGGAAGAGACTAACTTAGATGTGAAAATCATTAAAAAAATTGGCACGTTTTCTGATAAAGACAGAGATCCACGAGGCCATGTGATCACAATCGCATTCTTATGTGAACCATTAAATAAAACTCAAGATGCTAAAGCTCAGGATGATGCCGCTAGTTTAGAGATCGTTCCTTTAGATGAACTTCATTCTAAAGAATTTGCTTTTGATCATAAAAAGATAATAGAAAAATCTGGCATTTTAAGAAATGTAAACTAAAGAATTCTAAAGTTATTCCTTATCTTTTTTAATCATTGAAGAATTCTGCATAACAATTACAACAAGGAATTCCTAATTTAATTTTATTATAATACACATTATCAAAATCTTCTGATTCTTCAATTAAATCAAGCAATTTATCCTTTAAATTGAGATAAAAAGGGTCTCTGCTAAAGTAAAAATTCTTTAAACTGTCATAGTGCAATTTTTTTCCACAAATAATGCAATTTGAAAAGGCATGAAGAAATTCTTTAAATTCATTATCTTCTCTCGGGATAAAGATGGATATATCCTCGATCTGGTAAAATGGTTGTATTTTTTCAATTAATGATTTGAATATGCTCACTTTCTTTTGTTT